>JBDHRD010000089.1:0-12286 GCA_039807425.1 Candidatus Contendibacter sp.
CCGCAACAACGGCGAACTGGGCAAGGCGACCACCGACGGCAAGGGTTACCTCCGCCTCGATCCGGGCCTGCTGCGCGGCGGTGGCGGGCGCGAGCCGGCGCTGCTGATGGCCTATGGCAATGGCGACTACAACTTTCTCGATCTGACCAAGCCCGCCTTCGATCTCAGCGACCGGGGCGTCGAAGGCCGTGCCGCGCCGGGGGCGGTGGATGCTTTCCTGTACACCGAGCGCGGGGTGTACCGGCCCGGCGAGACGGTGGAATTGATGGTCCTGGTCCGCGACAGCCGTGGTTACGCCCTGCCGGACGCGCCGCTGACCCTCAAGCTGTTCCGGCCCGATGAAGTGGAGGCCGGCCAACCGAAACCGGGCCAGCCGGCGCTGGGCGGCTATCATGTCCAACTACCGCTGGCGCTCAACGCCCGCACCGGAACCTGGACGGTCAAGGCCTACGCCGATCCCAAGGGTGAACCGGTGGGTCAGGCCAGCTTCCAGGTCGAGGACTTCGTGCCGCAGCGGCTGAAGCTGGAGCTGAGTTCCATCACGCCGGTGCTGAAACCGGGCGAGCCGGCGGTAGTGGACATCAACGGCCGCTTCCTGTACGGCGCGCCGGCGGCGAATCTCAAGGCCGAGGCCGAAGTGGTCTTGAACGAAGATCCCAACCCGTATCCGACGTTCTCCGGCTATCGGTTCGGGCTGGCGCAGGACAGTTGGACCGCCAAGCGCTTCCCGGTGGCGCTGGCCGGCACCGACGCCCAGGGCAAGGCCCAGGCGCAGGTGACCCTGAGCGAGACGCCCGACACCAGCCGGCCGTTGCAGGCGCGGGTGCGGGTGTCGCTGTTCGAGCCGGGCGGCCGACCGGTCACCCGCAGTCTCAATCTGCCCTACCGGCCGCAGCCGTTCGCCATCGGGATCAAGCCGCGCTTCGGCGATGACGGCATCCCCTTGGGGCAGGAAGCGGGCTTCGAGGTGATCGCGCTCGATCCGCTGGGCCAGCCGCTGGCCAAAAGCGGGCTGCGCGCCGACCTGGTGCGCGAGGACCACCAGTATTATTGGTACTACGGTGAGAACCGCTGGAATTACAAGTTGATCATCCGCGACAGCGCGCCGGTTACCAGCCAAACGCTCAATGTCGCCGCTGGCCAACCGGCCACGGTCGCGCAACGACTTTCGGAGTGGGGCAATTACCGGCTGGACGTGCTGGACCCGGCGACGGGCGTCGCGTCCAGCGTGCGCTTCACCGTGGGCTGGTTCGAGAATCCCGGCGAGGACAGCGACACCCCGGATCAGATGAAGGTGACGCTGGATCAGCCGCGCTATCAGGCCGGCCAGACCGCCAAGGTCTTCGTCCGGGCGCCGTTCGCCGGCGAAGTGCTGGTGAACGTGGTCGGCGACCGGCTGTGGCTCAGCAAGACCGTCAGCGTCCCGACGGACGGGACGACGGTGGAGCTGCCGATTCCCGCCGAGTGGGGGCCGGGCGTGTACGTCGCCGCCACCGCCTTCCGCCCGGCGGACAACGCCACCCAGCGCGGACCGGGCCGGGCCATCGGCGTCGCCTGGGTCGGCCTGGACCCCGCGCCGCGCACCCTGAACGTCGCGCTGACCGCGCCAACCGAGTGGAAGCCGCGCCAGACCGTGGACCTGCCGGTGACGGTGACCGGTCTCGATGCCGGCCAGCCGGCGTATGTGACCGTGGCGGCGGTGGACGAGGGCATTCTGCAACTGACCGACTTTGCCAGCCCGGACCCGGCCAAATACTTCCTCGGCAAGCGCCGGCTGGGCGTGCAACTGCTCGACCTGTACGGCAAGCTGATCGAAGCCGGCGGCAAGCCCGGTCAACTCAAGGTCGGCGGCGATGCCGACAGCCGGCAACTGGACGCTTCCGGGGTGCGTACAGTGAAAACCCTGGCGCTGTTCTCCGGGCCGGTGGTGCTGGATGCCAGCGGTCAGGCGAAAATTCCGCTGGTACTGCCCGATTTCAACGGCCAGTTGCGCTTGATGGCGGTGGCCTGGGATCGCAACCGGCTGGGCAGGGCTGAAGCCGCGCCGCTGGTGCGCGACCCGCTGGTAGCCCGCGTCTACCTGCCGCGTTTCCTGGCGCCGGAGGATGAGAGCCGGGTCAGCGTGACCGTGCAGAACCTGAGCGCCCCACCGGGTGAATACCGCATCCGCTTGACCGCCGACGGCGCGGTAGCGGTGACCGAACCAGCGACGTTTACCTTCACCGTCGCCGATCCCGCCGTGCAGAATTCCGACAGCCGAACCTTTACCCTGCGCGGGGTGCAACCCGGCGTCGGCCAGGTGCGCCTGCATCTGGACGGGCCGAACGGCTTCCAACTGGTGCGCGAATCCGCAATCGGCGTGCGTCCGGCCCAGGCGATCACCACCACCCGCACCGCGCAACGCCTGAATCCTGGCGAGTCACTGCGAGTGGGCAACGAGTTGCTGGGCGACTATCTGGCCGGAACCGGCCAGGCCAAATTGAGTTTCAGCAGCCGGCCCAACCTCAACGCGCCCGCCCTGCTGGCGGAACTGGATCGCTATCCCTACGGCTGCCTGGAGCAAACCACCAGCCGCGCCCTGCCCCTGTTGTACTTCAATCAGGTGGCCGAGGTCTGGGTCGGGCAGAACGCTACCGAGGCCGGCTTGCGGGCGCGGGTGCAGGACGCCATCCAGCGCATTTTGACCTTGCAGGACGCCGGCGGTGGCTTCGGGCCGTGGAGTCCCGACAGCCGGGTGGAAAACTGGCTGTCGGCCTACGCCATGGATTTCCTGGTCCGCGCCCGCCAGGAGCGATACTTGGTTCCGGAATCGGCCTACCAGCACGGCTTGAAGTATTTGCAGGAGCAGTTGAACACCGACGAATTCGGCGAGGCGGAACTCGGCTGGCGGGCCTATGCGTTGTACGTGCTGGCGCGGGTGCAGCAGGCGAGCATCGGCGACTTGCGTTACCTGCACGACAATCATTTGCAGAAGCTGCCCAGCGCCATGGCCCAGGCGCAACTGGGCGCGGCGCTGGCTCGCTACGGCGAACTGGGCCGGGCCAGGGAAGCGTTTACCGCCGCGGTGAACCGTCAGGGCCGGGGAGCCGCGCGCGATTACGGCAGTCCGCTGCGCGACCGGGCGGCGCTACTGACGCTGCTGGCCGAATCCGGGCTGATGCCGGAACGGGTTCCGCCACTGGCGGAAGAGGTCGCTGCCACTTTCAACCAGCGCCGCTACGCCAGCACCCAGGAACAGGCCTGGCTGCTGCTGGCGGCCCGCGCGTTGTGGCAACAGCCCGGTCAACTCCGGCTGGCGGTGGACGGTCAGGCGACGACCGCCGATCCGTTCTATCTGACGCCGACGGTCGCGCAACTGGCCCAGGGATCGAGCGTGACCAATCAGGGCGCGCAGCCGGCGTGGTACACGCTGAACCTGAGCGGCGTGCCGGTCGCCCAGCAACCGCCAGCGCAGGAGGGTTTCACTATCAGCCGCCGCTACTACACTCGCGCCGGCAAGGAAGTGGACCCGGCACTGATTCGGCAGAACGATTTGCTGGTGGCGGTCGTCACTGGCGAGGCGCTGGGCCGCGAGGAGCAACAGGCACTGGTAGTGGATCTGTTGCCGGCGGGGCTGGAGATCGAAAACGCCCGGTTGGCGCATAACACCGGGACTAGCGAAATCGCCTGGTTGCCCAAACTGACCGAGACCCTGCACACCGAATTCCGCGATGACCGTTTCGTGGCGGCGCTGGATTTTGAAACGGGCGATGAGCGGAAATTCACCCTGACCTACCTGGTCCGGGCGGTGACGCCAGGCGTCTACCGACAACCGGCGGTGTACGTCGAGGATATGTACAAGCCGTGGCAGTTCGGGCGCGGGGCGATGGGGACGGTGAAGGTGGAGTGACCTGGCGAAGATGAACTGGAATGAACTTTTCGCCTAATTCGCTGGTTCAAGCGACGGGGGTAGGGTACGCAATGCATACCCTACCCATCTGCTCGATGCCTGTGTGGTGTGGCTGCCGATTCTGTTCGCCTAAACAGCCCTGGCAAGACGGACAGACGCAACTCAAGCGCGGCCGGTTCGGAACTCGCGCCGTGCGGAACCACGCCCAGCAGCGGAGCATTCAGACGAGTTTGCAAGGTTTCCAGATTGGCCTCGAAGCGGACCATGGCCGGGTCGCTCCGGTTGGCGACCCAGCCGGCCAGGATCAAATTCCGGTTCGCTATCGCCTCGGCGGTGAGCAGGGCGTGATTGAGGCAGCCCAGCCGCATCCCCACCACCAGCACCACCGGTAACCTCAAGGCTTGTACCAAATCGGCCGTATCGTGCTGTTCGCCGAGCGGCACGCGAAAGCCGCCCACGCCTTCCACCCAGACCACGTCCGCCAGGGACTGCAACCGCTCGAACGCTCGGTGAATTACCAGAAGGTCGATGGGCTGGTCCGCTTCGATGGCGGCGATGTGCGGCGCGATGGGCGGCGCGTACAGATACGGATTCATCCATTCCAGCGGAGGCTGAACCGAACTGGCGGCCAGCAATCGCACGACATCGTCATTGCGCCCGTCCGCTTCGACGCCCGCCGCGATGGGTTTCATGCCGACAGCGGTCAGGCCCAACCGGTGCGTGGCGTGCAGCAGGGCGCAGGTCACGTGGGTTTTACCCACCCCGGTATCGGTGCCGGTGACGAAAAAGGCGCGGTTCATGGTCGGTTGGCGATCAGCCACACCCCGTCGTAGGTCAGCGGCAATCCATCCGCTTCCCGCAACTGCTCGTAGCGAGTACTGATGGCTTGCCAGGCGCCGCGACTCAGAGGCGTCGGGCGGCGCTGCTCAACTTCGCGGGCGCCCACGGCCTTGACGCTGCGCAGCGCGCTCCCGGCATCGGGAAAGTGGCGGCGCACCGGTCGCTGCTCCCAAACTCGGACCTTCCAGCCGGCGGCCCGGCATTCGGTCAGCAACTGCTCCGGCGGCGGCATGGCCACGACGTGGCTATAAGCGTCGGCCCCGGCGAAGGCATGGCGCCATTCGGGAAAGTTGTCCGCGCCGAGCGTGGCGACCGCCAGCCATCCTCCCGGTTCAAGCACCCGCGCCGCCTCGGCCAGACAGCGGCGCGGATCGTTCCACTGCCACGTCAGGCTCGACCAGTAGCCGCCGAAACCGCCATCGCCGAACGGCAACGCTTCGATGTCGGCGCAAATCACCGTCGCGCCGGGGCGCCGGGCGCGCGCCAGCGCCAGCATCGCCGAGGCAAAGTCGAGCAGAACGAGTGAGGTCCGGGGCCAGCGTTGCGCCAGCCACTCCGCGCTGTAGCCGGTACCGCAACCGGCGTCCAGAATGGCGGCGGGTTCACCCTCCATGCCAGCCTGGAGCAGGTATGCCGCCAGTCGGTCGGCCATCTCGCGCTGCACATCGGCCGCCGCGTCGTAACCGGGCGCGGCCTGATCGAAAGCCTGGCGGATGCGCGGCTTGGCCGGCAACGCGGGAGGGGGATTAATCACGGTGATCGGCACAGTCATGGAGAGCCGCGATGAGGTCGTCGATTTGGGATTCACAATGCGCCGCCGACAGGGAAATTCGCAGCCGGGCCGTGCCCGCCGGCACCGTGGGCGGCCGAATGGCCGGAACCCACAGTCCGTGTTCAAACAGCCGCCCCGCCAGGCGCACGGCAGCGTCGTTGCCGCCGACCAGCAACGGTTGAATGGCAGTGGGTGAAGGCAGCAAGCGCCACGGCAGACTGTTCAGGCCTTCCCGCAACCGCAGGATCAGGCGTCGCAAGTGCGCACGCCGTTCGTCGCCGTCCGCGATCAGTTCCAGGCTGGCCAGCAGCGCGGCGGCCAGGATCGGACTGGAAGCGGTGGTGAAAATGTAGGACCGCGCCCGTTGCGTCAGCCACTCGATCACCCGCTGGTCGCCGGCCACGAACGCGCCGGACCCGCCAGCGGCCTTGCCTAGCGTCCCCATCAGGAGCAGGCGCGGCGACGGCGGTAAATCGAAATGGGCGAGACTGCCGCGTCCGCCGGGGCCGAGCACGCCGAAGCCGTGGGCATCGTCCACCACCAGCCAGGCGTCGAACCGTTCGGCCAGCGCGAACAGTTCCGGCAGCGGCGCCAGATCACCATCCATGCTGAACACCGCGTCGGTGAGAATCAGCTTGCGGCGGGCGTCGCTTTGTTCCAGCCGGCGGGCGAGCGCGTCCGCATCGCCATGCGGATAGCGCACATGCTCGGCGCGGGCCAGCAGGGCGGCGTCGATCAGCGAGGCGTGATTTAGCTTGTCGGCGAAAATGGCGTCGTCGCGCCCGACCAACGTGGGGGCGACGGCCAGATTGGCCATATAGCCGGTGGCGAAGTACAGCGCCCGCTCTCGCCCGGCGAACACCGCCAGCCGCTCCTCCAACTCCGCGTGCGGTCGCAGGTGACCGCTGACTGCGTGCGACGCGCCGCTGCCCACGCCCCAGCGCGCCGCCGCGTTCTGGGCCGCCGCGATCAGGGCGGGATGATTCGCCAACCCGAGATAATCGTTGCTGCAAAAGGCGACGACACGCCGACCTTCGATCACCGCTTCCGGGCCGCAGGGCGCGTCCAGCGTCCGGCGGCGGCGCAACAGGCCGTCGGCGGCCAGTTGGGCAAGGCCCGTTTCCAGTTCGTCCCAGATCATATTCCCTGCTTCCCTCGTTTCGGGCAATTTGACGTTGACGGACATCGTGATCTCTCGCGAACAGGTTCGTCATAATACCAATTCTCAGCCGACCGCAACACGGCGGTGCTCAACTCGCCCGCCGGCGGCGACCTGTTCGTTTACGGGCGACGGACCTTCCTGTAGGAAGCGCGGACGGTGGCGCAGTTGCGGCACCCGCACCTGGCGCGGGTCTTGAACTTCTTCGAGTTGAACGGCACTGCCTACCTGGTGATGAGCTACTACGAAGGCGAGGATTTGCGCGGCATCTGAAGGCGTCCAAGGGTCAACCCCTGCCGTGGCGGCGGCGGTGGAACTGCTGCTGCCGGTGCTCGACGGACTGCGGAAAGTGCATCGAGCCGGGTTCATGCACCGGGACATCAAACCCGGCAACCTGTACCTGACCACCGACGACGAACTGATCCTGCTGGATTTTGGCTCGGCGCGCCAGGTCACCGGCACGCACACCCGCAGCCTGCTCATTTTCTCCGCCGGCTACGCCCCCTACCAACAATACCTGCAAGGGTAATTGCAGCGGCAAGGGCCATGGACCGACGTCTACGGGGCCGCCGCCACGCTGTACCACATGCTGACGGGGCAACGGCTGCCGCCGGCGCTGGACCGCAAGCAAGCGGCGCTGGTGCAAGAACCGGACCCGCTCCAGCCGGCGCGGCACTGGGTCGCCGACCTGCCGCCGGCGCTGGACGCGGCCCTGCTGCCGGCGCTGGCGGTGGAACCGGAACAACGGCCACCAACGGTGGACGCGTTTCAGCGGCGCCTGCAAGCCGTGCTGGCGGAAACGGACCGGCCCGCGCCCCCACCCGAACCAGCCCCGCGCCCCGCCGCCGCGCCACCCCGCTCGGGGCCAGTTCCGGCGGGGCCGACACCAGAATATGCATATGGCCCTTGCTCACCCCCCTTTCAGGATGCGAATCTCGAACGCCTCGCAGGTCTGCCTAGACCAACTCCCTAACCCGCTCGCCGACATCTCCCCGCAACAGGGGGTAGCGGTACTTCGTCACCCAGACGTAGTGGTATTCAATCTTGCAGACCGTGTGGCTGCCGTCTCGGTAGTCCATCGCTTCCTCCCGAGCAAATGGCGCATCATGCCGGCGGCCCCAAAGAGTTGAGATGAAATCTGCCCGCCTGAAAGGCGGGGGTTTTAACCTTCAATATGGAAATAAAAAAACGCCGGCGCGGGGCCGGCGAAGTGATGACTTGGAGCCAGCGCGGGCTGGTCCACGGGAGGAGAGCTAATGCGCGAAATAGGCGGCGGCGATCTGATCGTGCAGCTCGCCGAGGCCGACTTGCACCTCGTCGATGAACTCGTGCAAACCTTCCCGGGTCAGTTCTCGCACCGCCGCTGCGTTCAGCTTTTGCCGGAGCGCGGCGAGAGCGGCCAGCGCCGCGTCGTGGCGGGGCAGTTTCCGCAGGCAGATTTCCAGTTGCCGCAGACAAAAAGCCACGGCGCGCGGGAAATAGTCGCCCTGCAACAAAAACTTCAGCACGTCCGGCCCATTGACGCGCACCCGCACCTGCTGGCGATACATCTGGTAGGCGCTCAGCGATTTCAACACGCTCATCCATTGAATGCTCTCGAACGGATCCTGTTCTCCGTTGGCGGGGGCCGTGGGTTGACTCTGAGCCTGGGTCTGGGTCTGGGTCTGGGTCTGGGTCTGACCGGCCCGCGCCAGCAGGTTGGCCGACCGCACGTCCAGGATGCGGGTGGTCATGTCGGCGCGTTCCAGATAATGGCCCAGGCGGACAAAATCGTAGGCGGCGTTGTGGCTCATCGTGCCGGACAGCAGGCCGCCGATCTGTTGCGCGCCCTGAATCACCCGCCGCAGAAACTCGAAGCGACCGCGCCGATTGGGCAGGTGATCGCGGGCGTAAATGTATAGAGCGTTAATCTGCTCCCAAGCCTCCTGCGGCACGACATCGCGGGTGGTGCGCAGGTTCTCGCGGGCGGTGGCCAGGCTGGAAATGATCGAGCCGGGATGCTCGCGGTCGCTGATCAGGAACTTGACCACGTTGGTTTCGTCGGCCAGTCGGTGCGGCTCCTTCTCGAAAAACCGGTCCTCGGCTCCCACGATGAAAATCAGCGGCAGCCAGCCGAAGGTGGTGGTGCGCGGCAGATCCAGCAACAGGTTGGTGTTGACGTTGATTAGTCGGGCGGTGTCTTCCGCTCGCTCGACGTAGCGGGCCATCCAATAAATGTTTTGAGCGACGCGCGACAGCATGGTTAAAGTCCCTCGGTAGCCACGATCCAGGTGTCCTTGCTCCCTCCGCCCTGCGAGGAGTTGACCACCAGCGAACCCTTTCTGAGCGCCACGCGGGTCAGCCCGCCGGTGGTGACGTAGGTGGGCGGGCCGCCGGACAGAATGAAGGGTCGCAAATCGACGTGGCGCGGCTCCATGTGGTCGTCGCACAGGGTCGGCGAGGTGGACAGCGCCAGCGTCGGCTGGGCGATGTAATTGCGCGGATCCTGCTGGATCAGCCGGGCGAAGCGTTTGCGCTCGGCCGGCGTGGCGTGCGGCCCGACCAGCATCCCGTAGCCGCCGGATTCATTGGCGGGCTTCACCACCAACTGGTCGAGATTCGCCAGCACGTATTTCCGATCCTTTTCCCTCATGCACAACCAGGACGGCACGTTGGCAATGAGCGGGTCCTGATCGAGATAATACTGGATGATCTCCGGCACGAAGGCGTACACCACCTTGTCGTCGGCCACGCCCGCGCCCGGCGCGTTGGCCAGCGCCACGTTACCCGCGCGCCAGGCCCGCATCAGGCCCTTGACGCCCAGCGCGGAATCGGGCCGGAACGCCTCGGGGTCCAGGAACAGGTCGTCGATGCGCCGGTAGATCACGTCCACCCGCTCCAGCCCTTCGATAGTGCGCATATAGACGCAATCGTCGTCGCCCACTTCCAGGTCGCTGCCTTCCACCAGTTCCACGCCCATCTGCTGGGCGAGATAGGAATGCTCGAAATAGGCCGAGTTGTAGATGCCGGGGGTGAGCACCACCACGGTGGGATGGTCACCGGGCCGGGGCGACAGCGAGGCCAGCATGTCGTACAGGCGCAGGGTGTAGTCGTCCACCGGCTGGATGCGCTGATGCCCGAACAGTTCCGGGAACACCCGCTTGGTGACCACCCGGTTTTCCAGCATGTAGGACACCCCGGACGGGACGCGCAGGTTGTCTTCCAGCACGTAGATCGTGCCGTCCTTGTCGCGCACCAGGTCGGAGCCGCAGATGTGGGCCCAGACGCCATAGCGGGGACTGACGCCCACGCATTGCGGGCGGAAATTGACCGATTGCGCCAGCACCTCGGCGGGAAAGACGCCGTCCTGGATGATCTTTTGCTCGTGGTAGAGATCGTCGATGAACAGGTTGAGCGCCAGCACTCGCTGCTTCAAACCTGCCTCGGCGCGATCCCATTCCGGCTTGGGGATGATGCGCGGCACGATGTCAAACGGCCAGGCCCGGTCGATGCTGCCGCCCTCGGTGTAGACGGTGAAGGTGATGCCCATCACCAGGATGGCGAGTTCGGCGGCGGTCTTGCGCTCGCGCAATTCCTCGTCGCTCAGGGAAGCCAAATATTCGCACAGCGCCCGGGCCGCCGGGCGGGGTCCCGTCACGCTGGCAATCAGTTCGTCGTAATAGGAGTCCGTCGCGGCGTAGTGTTGCCACTCGATGGTCATCGTTGTTGTCCTTGAATCGGCATAATCAGTGGACGTTGCCCTCGGATTCAGCAAAATCCAAGCCAACCTCATCCAAACAGCTTGCCACGGCCAAATCGCGGCGTCGGTTGCACCAGGCGAGTGCCGGACGGCGCCGGGTTGCACGGGGCGGGTGCAAGTATACCGATGGAGAAGCCCGAACCACGGGCAAGACTACACGGAACGCCGTTTGCATTGGCGAAGGCGATTCGACCACGCATAATGCGCCCCCCATTTTTGCTGATCCTGAAGGACAGGCCATGGCCATACGTGTTGCACTCCACCACCATACAACCTATCGCTTTGACCGGCCGGTCAACGTCTCGCCGCACGTGATCCGGTTACGGCCCGCTCCCCATGCCCGCACCCCCATTCACGCCTATTCGCTCAAGATCGAACCGACCCAACACTTTATTAACTGGATGCAGGATCCGTTCGGCAATTTCCAGGCCCGACTGGTGTTCCCGGACAAAATCCGGGAACTGGCGATTACCGTCGATCTGGTCGCCGAGATGACCGTCATCAATCCCTTCGATTTCTTCGTCGAGGATTACGCCCAACACTATGGTTTCGATTACGAAGCCACCCTGAAGCAGGAATTGGCCCCCTATCTGGAAATTCAGGACGACAGCCCACTGCTAGGCGAATGGCTGGCGAGCGTGGACCGCGATCCGCAGCGGATTGTCGATTTCCTGGTCGAGATCAACTGGCGGTTGAACCGGGAAATCGGCTACATCATCCGCATGGAGCCGGGGGTGCAAACCTGCGAGGAAACGCTGGAGAAACGCAGCGGCTCCTGCCGCGACTCGGCGTGGCTGCTGGTGCAGATCCTGCGGCATCTGGGCCTGGCGGCCCGCTTCGTGTCCGGTTATCTGATCCAGTTGACCGCCGACGTGAAGTCGCTGGACGGCCCATCCGGTCCTGCCGCCGATTTCACCGACCTGCACGCCTGGGCCGAGGTGTTCGTGCCGGGCGCCGGCTGGCTGGGGCTGGACCCCACGTCGGGCCTGTTCGCCGGCGAGGGCCATATTCCGTTGGCCTGCACGCCGACCCCGCCCAGCGCCGCGCCGGTCACCGGCTATACCGATGTCTGCGAGACCACCTTCGACTTCGCGATGAAGGTCACGCGCATCCACGAAGACCCGCGCGTCACCAAGCCCTACAGCGAGGAACAGTGGGCACGGATCGAGCAACTCGGTCATGACGTGGACGCCCGATTGGCGGCGGGCGACGTGCGCCTGACCATGGGCGGCGAACCCACCTTCGTGTCCATCGACGACATGGACGGCGCGGAATGGACCATCGCGGCGGTGGGGCCGACCAAGCGCAAGTTGGCGGGCCGGCTGTTGAAGAAACTACGCGACCGTTTCGCGCCGAACGGCTTCCTGCACTACAGCCAGGGCAAATGGTATCCGGGCGAACCGCTGCCGCGCTGGGCGCTGGCCTGCTACTGGCGCAGCGACGGGTTGCCGCTGTGGCAGGACCCGCGCTGGATCGCCGACGACGAAAAGCCACGCGGCTTCGGCCCGGAACAGGCGCAAACCTTTGCGGCGGAACTGACCCGACGGCTGGGCGTGAGCGCCGAGCGCCTGATTCCCGGCTACGAGGACGCGTATTATTACCTGTGGAAGGAGCGCACCCTGCCAGTCAATGTGGACCCGCTGAAATTCGACCTCAAGGACGACGAGGAACGGCGGCGACTGGCCTTGCTGCTGGAGCGCGGCCTGAACCAGATCATCGGCTATGCGCTGCCGCTGCGCTGGGATCATGCTGACCATAACTGGCTCAGCGGGCCGTGGACGTTGCGCCGCGAGCATCTCTACCTGATTCCGGGCGACTCGCCGATGGGCTACCGTCTGCCGTTGGCCGCGCTGCCCTGGGTGGGAGAGACCGAGCGCGAGCTCCCGC
>JBDHRD010000090.1:0-12281 GCA_039807425.1 Candidatus Contendibacter sp.
ATCGACTACACCGAGGCGCTGGTCTCCATCGACATCAACTCGGCCCGCGCCACCAAGGGCAGCGACATCGAAGAAACCGCGCTGACCACCAATCTGGAAGCGGCGGAGGAGATCGCCCGGCAGATGCGGCTGCGCGACCTGGGGGGGCTGATCGTCATTGATTTCATCGACATGAACCTGGTCCGCAACCAGCGCGAGGTCGAAACCCGGCTGCGCGAGGCGCTAAAGATGGATCGCGCCCGGGTGCAGGTGGGCCGCATCTCTCGCTTTGGCCTGCTGGAGATGTCGCGCCAACGGCTGAGCCCGTCGCTGGATGAAGCCAGCCACATGATCTGCCCGCGCTGCAACGGGCAGGGCACCATCCGCAACATCGATTCGCTGGCGCTGAGCGTGCTCCGGCTGCTCCAGGAAGAGGCGATGAAGGACCGAACTGGCCGGGTCGTGGTCCAGTTGCCGGTCAAGGTCGCCACCTTTCTGCTCAACGAAAAACGTGAGGCGATTCGCGCCATCGAGCAGCGCCATCGGGTTGGCGTCCTGCTGATCCCCAACGAATCGCTGGAAACGCCCCATTTCAAGCTGAACCGCTTGCGGGTGGATGAACTGTCGGACGATCAACTCCGGTCCTACGCGCTGGCCGAGGACTACGAGGAACCGGTTGATGTGAAAGCCAACCCAGCCACGCGCGGCCAGGAAGAAGAACCCGCGGTCAAGGGCGTCGCGCCGTCCGCACCGGCTCCGACTCCGCCGACGCCCACGCCAAAGCCCGAGGTCAATCCCAGCTTCTTTGGCTGGCTCTGGAACAGTCTGTTCGGACAACCGCCCCAACAGCCCCGAGATGAACGGTCGGTCCGGCCAGGAGTGCGCCCGGCCAAGCCGGATCGACATCGCCGCGACCGGACGGGACGGCGGCCCGAGGCGGAGCACGTTGCGGAAGCACCAGCCACAAAATCTGCTCCCATGGCGCCGGCCGCTCCCGAATCAGCCGCCACCGCTGCAGTCATACTGCCAGTCGAGGATTTCCGGCCGGAACCTTCATCTTCGCCCAAATCGGGGACGGTTCCAGTCGAGGAGGCCGAGGAAGCAGGGATCACACCAGCCGAAACCGAAGAGGAAAGCCCGGGACCGCGCGGGCGACGCGGGCGGCGGGGCGGACGGCGGCGGCGGCGGGGCGAAACACCTCCTTCGTCTGAAGCTGGCCCAGCGAATCTGGAGCCCGGCGAAGAGGTCGAGGAGGGTCCCGAGTCCAGCGATCAGAGCTGGGAATCCACGGAAACGGGGGAACTGGCCGCATCAACCTCACCGCATCCTGTCGCGGGAACGTCCGGCTCAGGAACGCCCCCACCACAACGGCGGATTCGCAGCGGTCGTCCGCGCCTGCCCCGCGAGATGATCGCCGCCACCAGAGCCGTATCCGAAGCTGCTGCGCTGTCTCCAGCAGAAGAGTCCCTCATACCGCCACCGCCACCATCGCTGGAATATCCGGTCGCCGAGGAAGATGCCGCGCTGGCGAGTCGTCCCCCGGTCACGATGCCTGATCTGGCCCCCGCAGCGATGCATGAAGCATTGTTGGCCGTCTCCACGGCCCCAGCGCCTGAAACGCCGATAGCTGAATCCAAGGTTCCAGCACTCGAATCTGCCGTACCCAGCGAACCCAGCGAATCTCCCGTGGAACCGGTGACCGCCAAGCAGGCCGGGGCCTCGCCTCAGCCGGCGTCCGGCAAGGTTGTAACGCCCGTTCTCACCACGCCAGAAGGCGCGGTCATCGATACGCCGCCAGTAGAAAAAGTTGTTACGGTTCCAGTGGCCAGCGAATCCGAGACCGTAACCACCGCCACGGCGGTCCCCGGCGAAGTTCCTGCCGACACTCCGCCTCCGGCGGAACCGGTCCAGCCCGAGTCCGTCGCCGAGACCGGGGAGCCAACCGCGCCGCCACCATCGGAACCCGCCGTCGAGGATAAGCCGGCGACCTGAGGGGTCCGGAAAAAATAAGGGGCTGGAATTCCAGCCCCTTCGCTTTTCAGTGAACCCCGTTCAAATTCGGTAACGCTCCCGGATGTCGATCAGCAGACCCTGCGCCGCTTCCTCGACCAAATCCATGACCCGCTCGAAACCGCCCGAACCCCCGTAGTACGGATCGGGCACCTCGCGCTCGGGCAGATCCGGGGCGAAATCCAGGAACAGCCGAATGCGACGCCGCAGTTCCTCGTCTCGACCCAGCGCCAGCAAGTGCTCGAAATTGTCCCGGTCCATCGCCAGCACGTAGTCAAACTCGACCAAATCGTCCGCCGTGACCTGCCGGGCGCGCAGGCGGCGTAAATCCACCCCCCGGCGCAGGGCCGTCGCCTGACTGCGCATATCAGGCGGCGCGCCGATGTGGTAAGAATGCGTGCCGGCCGAATCCACGTAGACCCTTTCGGCCAGACCGAAGCCTTCCAGCATCCGCCGGAACACGCCTTCGGCCATCGGGGAACGACAGATATTGCCCATGCAGACAAACAGAACCTTCACCATCGCCTTTGCCTTCGCCTCATCCCGCGGGCGCGACGTTGCGAACATCGCGCGCACCGCTTGCAAAATTCTGGAACCAATCACCTTGGACAACCGCTCATGCGACAACTCGATCCCGCGAAGCTGAAAACCCTGCTGGGCCGCTCCCTGAACTATCAGGGCGCATCCTGCCGGGTCATCGAACTCTTGACTGAAGAGGAGCCGCCCGCTCTGGTATTACGCGCCAGCGACAACAGTAAGATCATTCAACCCAACCAGTATGGCGACGCCGTCGGCTGGGCGCCGCAAACTTTCACCGTCGCCGTGCTGGATGAGCACCGCGACCGCTTCAATCCCGATCTACCGGAACTGGCCGGGTTCGATCTGCTGGTCTGAGCGTCCCCATTCCGCCGCCACGCGCTCCAAATCGGTTTCGGTGTCCACGCCGGGCGACGGCGCTTCGGCTGCCTCGGCGACGTGAATGCGGATGCCGTGCCACAGCGCCCGCAATTGTTCCAGCGACTCGGCCTGCTCGGCCGGCGCTGGCGTCAATCGCGGATAGCGGCGCAAGATCGCCGCCCGATAGGCGTACAGGCCGATATGGCGGAACCAGGCGGTAGCAGCCGGCAGTTCGGCCAGCGCCGCCCCACCCTCCCGGAACGCTTCCCGATGCCAGGGAATCGGTGCGCGGCTGAAATACAGCGCATAGCCTTGGGCGTCCCGCACTACCTTGACCGCGTTCGGATCGAAAATTTCCGCCGGCGGGTGAATGGCGGCGCAGGCGGTGGCGATGCCCGCGTCGGGATGCGTCGCCAAACTCAGCGCCACCTGCCGGATCAGGGCCGGCGGCATACCGGGTTCATCGCCCTGGACGTTGACCACGATGGCGTCATCCGGCCAGCCGAGCCGGGTCGCCACCTCGGCCAGCCGGTCGGTGCCGGACGGATGCTCGAGCGCGGTCATACACACCGTCGCGCCGAACCCCTCGGCGACCTCGCGAATGCGTGCGTCGTCGGTGGCGATCACCACCTCCAGCGCGCCGCTGGCTCGCGCTCGCCGGTAAACGTGCTCGATCAGCGGCCGGCCGGCCAGCAACCGCAACGGCTTGCCCGGCAACCGGGTCGAGGCGTAGCGGGCTGGAATCGCCACTCGAAACTCGAGTTCGACCTCACTCACTCGCACCGACCTCGTCATCGCTCAGTCGGCGCGCCTCGGCTTCCAGCATCACCGGAATACCGTCGCGGATCGGATAGGCCAGCCGGCTTTCCTTGCAGATCAGTTCCTGTCGTGCCTTGTCGTAGATCAGCGGGGCCTTGCTGACCGGGCACACCAGCATGTCCAGCAATTTCTTGTCCATCGTCCTTCACCTCGTCAACGATAGGCGGTGTGGGCGGGGTTGGCCTGGCCCGCCGATTCGCGCCCGAATGTTTGCGCCGGATGCCCTTGGCCATGGCCACCGACGCCAGTCGCTTGAGCAAGTCCTCCTCGAAGGCCGGTTCCAGCCGGGCGCTGACTGGCATGTACCAGCAGCCTTCCAGCGTGAAAGCCTGGCATTTTACCGCGTCCTTTTCAGTCATCAGTACCGGCAGATCCTGAGGGAAATGCAGATCCTCGGGGCGGAAAGCGTGATGGTCGGGGAAGGGATGTTCCAGAATGCGCAGCCTGGCATGGCGCAACTGGTCGAAAAACCGCCCTGGATCACCGATGCCGGCCACTGCGTGTACCGTGCCCTGACTGAATCCGGCCAGCGAAACGCTGATGCCGGGATCGGTCAGGTTGACCGCCCGGTCGCCGCTCAGCGACATCAGATACTCACCGCCGCGCGCCGCACCATTGCCGACCACGAAATCCACCTCGCTCAGGCGGGAAGGCGGTTCCCGCAGTGGGCCAGCGGGCAGGCAGGCGCCGTTGCCCAGCCGGCGGAAGCCATCCACTACCGCGATTTCGAGATCGCGCCGCAGGCGATAATGCTGCAAGCCATCATCGCTCAGGATCACGTTGCACCCATGGGTGTCGAGCAGAGCCCGCGCCGCCGCCACCCGGTCCGGTCCCACTACGATCGGACAACGGCAGCGCCGCGCCAGCAGCACCGGCTCATCGCCGACCTGATGCGGGTCGCTGTCGGCCATGACCTGCCGCGGCCATTGGGCCGACTGGCCGCCATACCCGCGACTGATTACTCCTGGTTGGTATCCGGCTTCCCGCAGCAGTTCCACCAGACGGGCCACCAGCGGCGTCTTGCCCGTGCCGCCGACGCTGATGTTGCCGACCACGATCAACGGCACGGGGACGGCTTCGCTGCGCAGCAGGCCATGCTGGTACAGCAGCCGCCGCACGCGCGCCGCCAGCCCGAACAGCAGGCTCAGCGGCCACAGCAGCACCGCGACCCCGTTTAGCGAATAACCGTAACGATCCAGAAAAGTCATGGTTCAGGGTCCGGCGGCGAGATTGAAGCGTCGCGGGGAGTTGGAGGCGCGGGCGCGGTGGCCGGCGCGTTCACCGTGGCGATGGCCAGTTGCCTGAGACCGAGTTGGCCGGCGACATCCAGCACCGAGACTACCGCCTGATGGGGCGTTCGGCCATCGGCACGGACGATCAGTGGCAATTCCCGGCCTTGAGCGGCGGCTTGCAAGGGCGCTTTCAGGGCGGCGGCGTCCCGGCCGTCCAGCCACTGCCCGTTGACCGCATAACGGCCGCTGGCGTCAATATCTACTTCCAGTTGCGCCAGGTTGCTTGGCAGCGGCTGGCCCGAAGACTCGGGCAACCGGATTTCCAGTTTCGACTCGTGCCGCAGGCTGGTGGTGATCATAAAGAAGATCAGCAGGACCAACACCACGTCGATCATCGGCACCAGGTTGAGTTCCGGCTCCTCGCGGCGGTGAGGACGGAGGTTCATGAGGAGGGTTCCTTGCTGCCCAGTTCGGCATCCAGCAGATCCACCAGTTGCAGGGTTTCCTGTTCCATGCGCACCACCAGTTCGTCCACCCGGGCGTTGAAATAACGATAGAACAGCAGGCTGGGAATCGCGACCGCCAGACCGGCGGCGGTCGTCACCAGCGCCTCCGCGATACCGACTGATAGCAGGCTGAAATTGCTGTTGCCCTGGGTGGAGACGATCTGAAAAACCTTGATCATGCCCGACACCGTGCCGAGCAGGCCCAGCAGCGGACTGATAGCAGCGATGGTACCGAGGGCGTTGAGGAACCGTTCCAGTGCGTGCGCCACGTGGCGACCGGTATCCTCGACCCGCTCCCGCAGAATCTCCCGGCTGCGGCCACGGGTAGCCAGTCCCGCCGCGACGATCCGACCCAGCGGGGAATGCAGTGGCAACGCCTCCACTTCCCGCGCATCGACCGCGCCGTGTTCCAGCCAGCGATCCAGGGTCGCCAGCAGTCGGGTGGGCAACACCCGCGCCCGCCGCAGCGCCAGCAACCGCTCGACGATGATGGTCGCCGCCGCCAGCGAACAGGCCAGAATCGGCGCCATCAGCCAGCCGCCAGCCTTGATCAGTTCAAGCACCCCATTGCCTCCTTCGTGATTCGCGCCACCCTGGGATTTCGAACCATCGAAAAATATCTGTCATAACCAATCGGTCGTAGCACAAACTGAGGGTGTGCGATCTGGAATCACCGTTCCCGGGCAGCCATCGGGTCCGTATCGTGTCGGCCTATTCTATGGAACAGGCCGACCGGAGTCGGGTGGATGCGAGCACCCGGTCAGTGACGGAAGGCTCGGGCCGATTATGGGGACGGGGTTCGGCCACAGTGCGGTGCGTACTGCTCTTTCAGGCGAAGGGAGCAAAAACACAAATTCGGGAATCAACCGCCTAACCCTTGTTCTCCTTTTTAGCCTTCTTTTCGGCTTTCTTCTCTTTCAGGGTCTTGGTCGGTTTCTTCTTGGATTCCTTTTTAATATCAGCACCTTTACTCATGACTTCTCACCTTGCTTTCCGATGATTACGGATTTGATCAGGTTCTTCCCCGACTTCAGCGGGAAATCCGCCGTCAGACCTTGGGCGATCAACCAGCCCGCCGGGCTGTCGCGACTCGACAAGCGATAGCCCAGTTTAACCCATCCTGCCTTCCCACACCCCTTATCCATGCGGCGAAAAGCCCGAAACCCGAGTGATTTCCCAATGCCGTCGAGCCTCGGGCGTCGCCCTTCAGCGGTGCGCCACATGCGCCCGATCGGCTGGAACGAAGGGTTGAGCGGTATGTTTCTCCGCATGCTTCTCCCAGCGATAGATTCGTAGCGGAGGAATGTTGAATAATTCCACTTCAACTCGCGCGGGTCCCAGCAGTGGGTGCGAGAGATTCTCAACATGCTTGCTGACCTGGTACGCCACGAAACGACCTCCCACGACGAGCGCCGCGGAAATCGTCTCGATAATTTTCGGACCCACGCCGCGCCCGAGCGTGGAAAACGGTATCCCCGAAATGACCGCATCAGGGGCGGGCAGGCCGTACAGCGAGAGAGCTTCCCGCAATTCCTGGGCGCCACCGCAATGCACCGTGAGCCGATGATCCTTGATGCGGCGGAGGAACGTACAGAACCGGGGATTGATCTCGATACTCAGCAGTTTCGCACTGGGTGACATCGTTTTAAGAATTGCCCGGGTCGTACCGCCAGTGCCGGCGCCCAGTTCTACCACCGTCTGGGCCGACCGCGTTTCCGCCAGTTGTACGATGCGCCGTTCGAGAAAGCGCGAACTGGGAATTAAAGAAGCCACCTGACGAGGATGGTTCAGGAACTCCTGCAAGAAGGCTACTTGACTATTCATTTGACTTGATTATTCATCTTGATTTTCATGAAGCTGTGTAATGTATCGCTCTTGGCGAACGCTCCGCTTTCCCTCGATTGCCGGATGTAATGGTGCGACCCCCACCCATCGCAACGAAGCACAAAATCCAATACCTACCGTCCCTCCTCCAGCATTGGAATCACCCGTGCCAGCAACCTCTTGACCTTGTCCATGCCTCCGATCAGATTGCGTTCGATTTCCGCCATGGTGATTTGGCCAGGTATTTTACCCGCCGCCCGGTTGGCCACCACCGCGCACGTCGTATAGCATAAACCAAGTTCCCGGGCCAATGCCGCTTCCGGCATCCCCGTCATACCGATAATATCGCAACCATCCCGTTCCATCCGCCGAATTTCCGCCGCTGTTTCCAGTCGCGGCCCCTGGGCCGCCGCATAGGTGCAGGATTCACGGGGGTCGAGATTCAGCGCGCGGGCAGCCTGAATCAACCGTTGCCGCAACTTGCCACAGTACGGCTCGGTAAAGTCAATGTGGGTGACATGGCTGAGATTATCCTCGAAAAAAGTGCAGGGCCGCCCCCAGGTGTAATCCACGAGCTGATCCGGAAAAGCCAGGACGCCCGGTTCCATGTCGTCCCGAATGCCACCCACTGCCGCCACCGCGATGATCTGTCGCACGCCGATCCGGTGTAACGCCCAGAGGTTGGCCCGATAGTTGATCTTGTGAGGGGGAATAGAGTGATGCGGACCGTGCCGGCCCAGGAACGCCACGGTCCGACCACTCAAATCCCCGAAAATTAGAGGGCTGGAAGGCTCGCCGTAAGGGGTGGACAGGGTTTCCCGATGAGTGATTGCCAGGGTGTCGAGGGAAGTGAGGCCAGTGCCTCCGATGATCGCAATAGCGGGAGTCATGATGGCAGTTCTCGCGGGCGGGAGAAGCGCTAGAAAGGCAGCACGGTTATCGCCAGCGTTCAGTCACGGGCGGCGTAGATGACCGGCAGTTGACGCCAGTACTCTTTATAGTCCATGCCGCAGCCGAACACGTAGCGATCTGGAACTTCCAGCCCGGCAAAATCCACGGTCAGACCCAAAGCCTTGCGACCGTGCCGTTTGTTCACCAGCACCGCGCTATAAACCGCCGCCGCACCCTGCTGGCGCACCTCGTCCAAAATTGCCTTGAGCGTATCGCCCTCATCGAAAATATCATCCACTACCAGCACCACCTGCCCGGCCACCGTCGGTCGCGGGTGAGCGATCCAGTTGATTTCGCCGCCGCGCGTACCACTGTGATAGCGGGTGACGTGCAGGTAGCCAACCCGCAGTGGAAACCGCAGTCGGGACAGCAGTCGCGCTGTAGTGACAAATGCGCCGTTCATGACCATCAGTACCAGTGGATCGCGGCCTTCCAGCCGGGCGGTGATGGCGACAGCCAGCCGGTCCAGGGCAGCCTCGATCTGCTCCGACGTACAGAGCAGCTCGGCATCGCGCCATACGGCGAGCGCCTGTTCGGCGGTGATGCTGGACATTGTGGACTCCTGAAATCAAGGGCGGGTTGGATCGGCGAACCAGGTTTGCCGCATTCAGATATCCATCTCCAGCAGCGGGGACGCATCATAATCATGCACCAGCCGCACGGCCCGCTGCCAGACCGGATTGCGATGCAGTCGCTCCACGGTGGGGTGGCCGCGCCCGTGCAGGCGGATCAACCGCACCTGGGTCACTGGATCGGGGGTATACCGCAGGTGGTCGAGGATGGCGATGGCGGCGCGACGGTCGTTGCAGGCCAGCACCATGTCGCAGCCCGCCACCAGCGCCGCGCTGGCCCGTTCCGGCGGCGATCCGGCGACGTGCGCGCCGGCCATGTCGAGGTCGTCGCTGAAGATCACGCCCTGGAACTCCAATCGCTGGCGCAGGATGCCCTTGAGCCAGCGCGCCGAGAATCCGGCCGGCTGCTCGTCCACTGCCGGATACACCACATGCGCGGGCATGAGGGCCGCCAGGCCGTAATGGATCATCCGCTCGAACGCCAGTAGATCGGCCGTTTCCAGAGCGGCGAGCGGGCGCGGGTCTACCGGCAGTTCCAGATGGGAATCGCCGGTGATGCCACCATGGCCAGGGAAGTGCTTGCCCACTGCCTCCATGCCGGCTTTCTGCATCCCGCTGGCGTAGGCATGGGCCAGATCCGCCACGCTTTCCGGGTCGGAGTGAAACGCCCGGTCGCCGATGACGCCGCTCACGCCGTGATCCAGGTCCAATACCGGAGCGAAACTCAGATCCACGCCCGCCGCCCGCAACTCGGCAGCCATCAGCCAGCCGGTGACCCGGGCCAATTGTTTGGCGCGCATCCGGTCCTGATCGTACCTCTCGCCCAATCGGCGCACCGCCGGCAAGCGGGTAAACCCCTCGCGAAACCGTTGCACCCGGCCACCCTCGTGATCCACCGCCACCAGCAGCCGCGGCTGGCGCAAGGCGTGAATAGCGGCGGTCAGCGCCGCGACCTGTGCCGGCGACTGGTAGTTGCGGGTGAACAGAATCACCCCACCCACCAGGGGATGGAGCAGGAGTTCCCGTTCCTGCGCGGCCAGTTCCACCCCTTCCAGTCCCAGCATCACTGGTCCCAATGCCATCGTTCGCGCCTCATATCGGCCCATTCGCCGTGAAATAGCTTTATGATAACGATTAACCTTTCATTCGCCAGCCCATATGCCCACGCTTTCCTCGTCACCCACCACGCCATCCCCACCGATCACTTCCGCGCCTCGACGGCACAGTGGATCGCGACCGCTTTATTGGGGGCTGGCGCTCGTGGCGATCAGCGCCGTAACCATCACCGTTTTCGATCCCTTCGCCTACCATGACGTTCTGCTCGACCGCTGGCTTGGCCCGGCGTGGCGGGAAATGGATGGATTCACGATGATGCTGCGCCATGCGATCTGGCTCCTGATTCCGCTGGGTTTGATTGCGGTCGTAGCACTGTTATGGTCCTGGCTGTTACGACGTCAGGTGGCGCAACGCACCCGGCAGTTGCAGCGGGAACTGAGCGAGCGCCAGCAAGTGGAAGCGGCGCTGCGCGAAAGCGAGGCCCGCTTTCGCGACGTGACTGAAGCAGCCAGCGACTGGATCTGGGAGACGGACGAACATCTGCGCTTCACCTATCTGTCCGAGCGATTTTACGCCTTGACCGGCATTGCCGCACACCATGTCCTCGGTCACGCCCGCTGGGAAATCGGTGCAACCCACTCGACTGCCGACCAGGAAAAGTGGCGCCAGCATCGGGAACTGCTGGAGCAACACTTGCCCTTCCGCGATTTCATCTATCGAACCGGTCTCCGCAACCACCATGGCCACGACCGTTGCCTCAAAATCAGTGGCAAACCTGTTTACGATGCTCGGGGCCAATTTCTGGGCTATCGTGGCACCGGCACGGACATTACCGAACAGATGAAAGCGGAAGCGGCGTTGCAGGAAAGCGAATTGCGGTTGCGGCGCATTATCGACCTGGTGCCGCACATGATCTTCGCCAAAGACCGCCAGGGTCATTTCCTGTTGGCCAATCGCGCCACCGCCGAAGCCCTGGGCACAACCGTCGAAGAGTTGGTCAATCGTGCCCATCGCATCGTTCATACCGTGAACGACGAGGCCGAGCGGATGCTGGCCGACGACCGGGAAGTGATCGACAGCGGAATCCCCAAGTTCATCGCCGAAGAATCCTTCACCGACCACGCTGGCCAGGTTCGGATCCTGCAGACCCTCAAAATCCCCTTCATCGAACCAGGCTTGAGCCAAGCCGCCGTTCTGGGTGTGGTGATCGACATCACCGAGCAAAAGCGCGCCAAGGAAGAAGTGGCGCGGATACGGCTCTATCTCAAAAACATGATCGATTCGATGCCCTCGGTACTGATCGGCGTCGATCCCTGGGGCTACATCACGGTGCTGAACCAGCCCGCTGAACAGGCCAGCGGTGCATCGTGGGAAGCGGCGCAGGGCCGGTTTTTTGGCGACCTATTCCCACACTTGGAAGGTCAATTCGAACAGGTACGGCAGGCTATCCAGCTCGGCCGGCCGATCAAGACCCCGCGGATGACGCTGGACGTGCAGGGCGAACTCCACTATGCCGACGTCATGGTCTATCCTTTGATGGCGGATGGCGCGAGCGGCGCCGTCATCCGGATGGACGATGTCACCGCCCGGGTCCGCATCGAGTCCATGATGGTGCAAACCGAAAAAATGTTGTCGGTGGGCGGACTGGCGGCGGGCATGGCCCACGAAATCAACAATCCGCTGGGCGCAATCCTGCAAGGCAGTCAGAATATCCTGCGTCGCGTGGCTCCCGACATGCCGCAGAATCGGGCGGTGGCCAGCGCCATTGGCATCGATCTGGACCGACTCCACCGCTATCTGGAACAGCGCCAGATCCTGCGATTCCTGGAAGGCATCCGCGAAGCCGGCACCCGTGCCGCCAAGATCGTCGCCGACATGCTCTCCTTTAGCCGGCGCAGCGAATCACAGTTCGCGCTGGTGGATGTGGAGGAGATGCTGGAAACCGTGCTGCGGCTGGCCGCCAGCGACTATGATTTGAAAAAGAAATACGATTTCAAACGGATCGCCATCGCCCGCGATTACGACCCTGCTCTGCGGCTAGTGTATTGCGACAAGACGGAAATCGAACAGGTGATCCTGAATCTGGTCAAGAACGCCGCCCAGGCCATGGCCGAGAAGGGTACGCCGGTGCCGGTCATCACGCTGCGCACCCGCCGCGAAGCGCTATACGCCTTGATCGAAGTCATTGACAATGGCCCCGGTATGGATGAAAAAACGCTCAAGCGGATCTTCGAGCCATTTTTCACCACCAAGGAGGTGGGCGCCGGGACGGGTCTGGGTCTGTCGGTGTCCTATTTCATCATCACCGAGCAGCACAACGGCCGACTGTCCGTAATGTCTAAACCGGGGCAAGGCGCGCGGCTCAGCATCCGCCTGCCGCTGACCCGGGAGGCGCTGCCATGAATGACTGGATTCTGATCGTCGATGACGAGGCC
>JBDHRD010000091.1:0-12209 GCA_039807425.1 Candidatus Contendibacter sp.
CGCGCCTGGCTCCAGGATTTCGCCGACAAGGGCATCATGTCCAAGTGGGGCATTCCCGACCGGGTGCTGTTCGTGGAGGCCATCCCCAAGACCAGCGTGGGCAAGCTCAACAAAAAGGCCATGCGCGAGCAATATGCGGAAATGATTCAGGGTCGGTGAGTGATCCCGGGAATCAAACGCCACCCCGCCGGTTCTAACAACTGGATGCGCCAGAGCCCAGGTTTTCGGCGCGATTCCTGAAAACGCTCAAGGAGGTTCCAGACGATGGTTAAAATCCATACAACGAGTTTGGCGGCGCTGGTGTTGTTACTGGGCGGTGGGCTGTGGCTGCCGGCCAACGCCCAACGGACCCCTGAAACTCCAGTGGCCGACGAGGCGGGCTGGTTGCCGCCCGGCGGTTCCATGCAGGTGCAAACCTATCAGGGCGTCCGCTTTGCGTCGGGGGGTATCGGCCTGAGCGGACGCGACCAACTCAGCGCCCTGTCTCCTCAGTTCAACCTCCGACTCATGTTCGCCATGCAAGGCAGCGGCAACTACCTGGCCGGCGTTCAGGTGCGCATTCTGAACTCGCGTGGCGCGGTGGTTCTGGACGCCACATCGGAGGGTCCGTACTTCCTGGCTCAATTACCACCGGGGAACTATACCGTGGAAGTCAGTACGCTGGGTCAAACCCAACGACAAACCGCGCGAATCAGCCAACAGCAGTCCCGGTTGAATTTTTTCTGGCGCTGAGCGTACGACCCGGTATCAAAATGCCACCCTCCCGGAACCAGGGAGGGTTTTTCATACCCTCAGTTGGCGGATGGGGCCTCACCAGCCGGCAGCGTTTCCGCGGCAGGCGGTATGGGTTCCGGGGCCGGCAGCGCGAGTGGCGCCTCGGTAGCAGGAGCAGCAGCAGGTTCCCAGGTCGGCAGCGCGGGCGGCGTCTCGGCAGCAGGAGCGGGTTCCGAGGTCAACGGCACAGGCGGCGTCTCGGCAGCAGGAGCGGGTTCCGAGGTCAACGGCACAGGCGGCGCCTCGGCGGTGGCAGTCGGCGACGCTGCCGATTCCAGCACTGGCGGTTCCGAAACCGGCGGTGCAACGAGTTCCGGCGCTGGTGGCTCCGAAGCTGACGGCATCTCCGGTGCGGAAGCTGGTGGTGCAACAAGTTCCGGCGTTGGTGGTTCCGAAACTGGCGGCATCTCGGGTGCGGGAGCCGGCGACGCGGTGAATTCCAGCGCGGGCTTAGGCGCCTGTGGCATTGCGGCGGCTTGCTGCTGTTCCAATAGCTGTCTGGCTACCTTGGAATCGGTGTACTCCACGATTTCCCACAAGGTTGGTATCCGCAGGGTTGCCCCGACTTTTAAGCTATCCATGTTACTGGGTTTGGAAAACGCCTGCGGATTGGCCTTGAACAACGCTTTCATCATGTGTTCCCTGCCGATGCCCGGATCGGGGCGAACCCTGGTGGCGATATCCCACAGCCGTTCATTTGATACGACGGGACCGTATTGATCGCCGCCTTTGTAGGCCTGCGGAGATGGCTCGGCCACCTTGGCTGAGGGTTCCGCCGGATCCACGGCGGTAGGTGGTCGCAGCGATTCGGAAGCTGCGCGCACGGGAACCTCGGCCATCGCCGCTACTGATGAAGTCACGATCGTATCAGCCGGCACAGCCGGAGCTGGTAATGACCCAGTGAACTCGGCAACCACGGGAATTGTGAAATCGCTCACCAGATAGGCTTGGATTAACCAACCCTGCTGCTCCAGGGGCGACGAGTAGTTCTCAACCGCGGTCAGCGATGCAATGGCGTTCCTGGGCGCTACCGGCGGTTCCGGTGTAGCGCTTAACCCCGGGACGGGCGCCTCGACCACGGAACTCGCGACTGACGATTCGGATGCGACGGACGCTTCCCGTTTCGGTTCCAGCGTCACAGTTTCCGCTTCCAAAACCGCCGTCATGGCGGGAGGCTGGGCCAGCGTCGCTATCATCTCCGAGACTGCCAGAAACAGCAGCGGAGTCACCGAAACCGGTTCCAACATGACTTCCTGGGCTGGTTCTTCAGGTACGGTGACGGATACCTCGGTGGACTCAGCAATTTTTGGTTCCGGGCCTGCCACCACAGGTTCGGACGTCGGCGCAACCGCTTCCGGCGCGGCCGCGGCCAATTCGAAACCAGGTTGGGCTGGCTCGGATTTGGCCACTACGGGTTCGGACGCTGGGGCAACCGCCTCGGGCGCGGCCGCGGCCAATTCGAAACCAGGTTGGGCTGGCTCGGATTTGGCCACTACGGGTTCGGACGCCGGCGCGGGAGGCGACGCCACAACCACGGTCGGTTCAAGCGGGGTGGGCGGCTCCAACAGGAACACTTCCAGAGCGCTGGCCGCAGCCTTCGACGAAGGTGACTCCGTCGCCAAGGGCGCGGGGCTGGGTGGAGTCGCCGCTGCTACCATCGGCTGTTGCTCCAACTCCGCCAACTGCCGGGCGGTGCTGGACCCGGTGAAATCGGCGATCTCCCGGAAGCTGGGGAGGCGTAGCATGGCCCCCGTCTTTAACCCACCGATCCCGGCTTTGCTGAAAGCGTGAGGATTAGCCCGAAACAGGGCCTGCATCATCTGATCGCGGCTGATACCGGGATCGGGGCGCACCTTAAGCGCGATACCCCATAAGCCCTCACCCTGGGCCACGGGACCATAGGTATCGCCTGGCCGGTAGACTCTAACCGTCGCGGGGGCCGCTTCCAGCGGGGGCAGTGGTTTCTCGGCTGCCTGGACATCTTCTGCCCTGATCGCCGCTTCCACCTCGGGATTCACCCTATCCCCGGCTGACACGTCAGAGTCCTTGAGTGGGGATGCAGCGACCACGGCGGGCGGAACCGGTTGCACCGGCGGCGCGGCGGCCACGGCGGGCGGAACCGATTGCACCGGCGGCGCGGGCGCGGCAGTGGGCGCGTTCAACACCGTCTTGCTCCGATCGCTAGGCTGCTGGGCCAGTCGCCGCACCGGATCGAGAAATATGGTGAATTCGCGGAAAGTCTTTCCGCGCGGCCAACCGAACTCCACCAGCAATCCCAGCGATGGCTCCTGGATCGGCTTGGTGGAGACCACTTTGACGTAAACCTGACCTTCGGCGTTGTACTCCACCGAAAACACCAGATTCGTCAATGCCGACGACCGCTCCAGATCGAATTCCTTGAACATCGGCGTGGGAGCCAGTTTGACCGAGACCTTGCCCAGTTCCTCCGGGGTGAGCGTCGGCAACGGAATCCGGGCGTCGAACAACTGGTTCAGGGCGGAATGAACCTGGATTTCACCGATATCCAGCGCCAGGGCGCAGGCCGGTCCCAATAGCAACGGCGTCAGCCAGGCTAGACCACCCGGCGCGAATCGGGACGCGGTGCTGACGCCCCTTGGGCCCGCGCCGAGCAGGGCGCGCATCAAACGAAAAGGCTTGCGAGTCATGGACGAATCCTCCAGGCCGGTAGCGGTGCGGCCAGACGGATTTTCGCTGGCGTCAACGTATCGCGTTTATCTTACCCTATCATACCGGGGTCTTTGGCAATCCACCGCTACGCCGCGGACCGTTGTGTGGATGCGGATTTTATCGTTCCAGCGGCGATCAACGCCTCCCCCAGGCGCCGATCTCTTTCGGTAATGTGCGTGATCAGCCATTCCTTGAGCGCTTGCAGGGTCAGCATCAGGCTGGCGCTCGGGAACCGGCGCTGGATGCTGAGCAAATCCTCCAAAAGTTTACGATGCGCCTGCTGGTGGATGAGGGTATCCACATAGCCACACTGGCTCATCAGCCGTTCCTCGCTTTCAAAGTGATAACGGGTAAAGGCGATCAGTTCATCCAGTAATACCTGGATTCGTTCCTCCGGCTGGCCGGTTTTTATGGCGCCGCCGATATGGCTCAACAACGCCGCCAACCGGGTGTGCTGCTCGTCGAGCACCGGCACCCCGACCGATAACTCCTCGCTCCATTCCAGAAACGCCACTTTCACCACCTTTCCGTTCGACAGCGTCGGTTCGTACCGGGTCCAGGTGTTTTTGCCTCGCTCCTTGCTCCTATACATGGCGGCGTCGGCGTGGCTGAGCAAGGCTTCCATATCGCCGCCATCGTCCGGGGCGATGCAAAGACCGATGCTGGCCCCCACCCGGCACTCGTGCCCAGTCAGCGAAAATGGCCTGGCCAGCGACTCGATCACCTTGTCGGCCACCTGCATCGCATCGTTCGAGTCCCTCAGGCGGGGTAGCAGAATGATGAATTCATCGCCGCCCATGCGCGCGACGGTATCGGATTCGCGGACGCAGTTCCGCAGGCGCCGCCCCACCGCCTGGAGCAGGGCATCGCCGGTTTCATGGCCATAAGCATCGTTGACGGCTTTGAAGCCATCCAGATCCAGCAACAGCAGGGCAAACGGAAACCCGTCGCGTTTGCTCTGGACCAGCGTCTGTCCCAAGCGGTCGAAAAACAGGGCGCGGTTGGGAAGATCGGTGAGCGGATCGTAGAACGCCAGATAGCTCAATTGCCGCTGGGCGCGGTTCCGCTCGGTGATGTCGAGCGCCATCCCCACGATGGCGGGACGCCCCTCGTAATCAACGACTTCCCCATTGACCTCGACATCAATCAGACGGTCATCCTGGCGGACGGCGCTGAAGACGTAGCGGATGCTGCCGATCTCACCGTCCAGACAGCGCCAGATATTTTCCTTGACCTGTTCCCGGTCGGCCTGGGCGGCCAGATCTATCGGTTCCAGCCGACCCACGATGTCCTCCACCGCATAGCCGAAGATGTCGGCCAGTCTGGGATTGACATAGACGAACCGGCCATCCTGGATGATGAAGATCCCCACCAGAGACTGCTCCACCAGACCCCGGAACTTGGCCTCGGCGGTCTTGCGCTCCAGCACCTCGCGGTGCAGTTTGCGGTTCAGGCGATAAATATGCGGCAAGGCCAGGCTGCTCAGCAGCGCGAGCGCCACGGCTACCGCCAAAACCCAGTACAGCCAGTACCGGTCTACCTTCTGGTCGGCTTTGTCGAAAAGCCCTTGCAGGACAGCCGCGTCCGCCAACGCGCGCACCGGCAGCCACCCGGTCAGCGCGACGGCCAGAACCAGCCAGACCGAGGCATTCCAGCGGTGCCAGCCGGTTCCGCCACGATGCCCTTCTCGATGTACCCTCTCCACCCCGAACGCGCTGCGGACGCCCGCCAAGGGCGCACGAAACCAGGCGCGCAACAAACGGAAGGGTTTACAGGTCACGGTCAGTTCCTCTGAAGTAAGCGACGGTGCGGTCAGATGAATTTGGGCCAGCGTTAACACGCCGCCGGCGCTCTATTCTAGCTAGAATGGCGGCTTGTCACGCTGGCAACCCTCGTGGAGGCCAGTTGAAATCCACGCAACCCTTCGGATCACCCCCATGCCCGCCGCTCATGATGGCTTGCCAACCCACGCCGAATCAACGGCCAGTGCAACCCCTGGCACCACTCCGGACACCGCAGCTCGCCTGTTGGCTTTACTGGGTGAACTGGCGCGGGAAATCCGCCCGTCGGAACGGCTGGCGGCGACCCTCACCCTGGACAGCCATCTGGAGCGGGAACTGGCATTGGACAGCCTGGCGCGCGCTGAGTTGCTGCAACGGATCAAGCGAACCTTCCACGCGCCCCTCGACGAGCGGATGCTGCTGGCCGAAACCCCGCGCGACCTGCTGGCGTTGATTCTGGGGAACGACGGCGAACTCGCCGGGGCAGCGTCGGTCGCCGCCGGGCCAGCGCCGGGACCGGAATCCACCGTTACCGGAACCCCGGAGCGCGCCGCGACCCTGTTGGACATGTTGGACTGGCACGAACGCTGTCATCCCGACCGGGTGGCGATCCAGATTTACGGCAACGACGAGCGGATTGCCACGACCTTCACTTACGCCGGCCTGGCGCAGGGCGCGCGGATCGTGGCCGCCGGCCTCCAGGCGCGCGGCCTGCAACCGCGCCAGACCGTGGCCCTCATGCTGCCCACCGGGGCCGACTACTTTTTGGGCTTCTTCGGCATCCTGCTGGCCGGTGGCGTGCCGGTGCCGATCTATCCGCCGGTTCGGCCCTCGCAGCTCGAGGAACATCTGCGCCGCCACGCCCGGCTGTTGTCCAACGCCCAGACCGTGGCGCTGATCACCGTGCCCGAAGCGAAGCTGGTGGCGCGACTACTCCAGTCCCAGGTCGAGGAGTTGCGTCATATCGTCACGGTAGTCGACTTGCAAGCCGCATCGGCCACGTGGAACCCCGTGCCGGTGCGCGCCGCTGATCTCGCCTTCCTGCAATACACTTCTGGCAGCACCGGTGATCCCAAGGGGGTGATGTTGACCCATGCCAACCTGCTGGCCAACCTGCGCGCCATGGGTCCCCATGTGGGGGTCAGTTCCAGCGACGTGTTCGTCAGTTGGCTGCCGCTGTATCACGATATGGGCCTGATCGGCGCCGGCCTGGGCAGCCTGTACTACGCCTTCCCACTCGTGGTCATGTCGCCGCTCAGCTTCCTGGCCCGACCAGCGCGCTGGCTGTGGGCCATTCACCGCCATCGCGGCGCCCTGTCGGCGGCGCCCAACTTCGCCTATGAAATGTGCGTCCGCGCCATTCAGGATCACGAAATCGAGGGCTTGAATCTGAGTTCCTGGCGCATGGCGCTCAACGGTGCGGAACCGGTCAGCCCGGCGACGCTGGAGCGGTTTATCGCTCGCTTCAGCCGCTACGGCTTTCGACCCGAGGCGATGGCCCCGGTGTATGGTTTGGCGGAATGCTCGGTGGGGCTGGCCCTGCAGCGACCCGGCCGGGCGCCCGTCATCGACCGCGTGCGGCGCGACCGGTTCATGGCGACCGGCCGGGCTGAGCCAGCCGATCCCGCCGATCACACGGCGCTGCTGTTCCCGGCCTGCGGCCAACCGATTCCCGGTCACCAGATTCGGATCGTGGACGACCAAGGCCGGGAATTGCCAGAGCGCCAGGAGGGCAAGGTGGAATTCAGCGGGCCGTCCACCACCACCGGTTACTACCGCAACCCGGACGCCACCCGCCGCCTGTTCCCGCATGGTGATCGCTGGCTGGATTCCGGGGATCGCGGTTATTTGACCGGTGGCGACATCTATTTGACCGGCCGGGTCAAGGATCTGATCATCCGGGGCGGGCGCAATATCTATCCCTACGAACTGGAACTGGCGATCGGCGAAATCGAGGGGATCCGCAAGGGCTGTGTGGCGGCGTTCGCCAGCGCCGACCCTGTTACCGGCAGCGAGCGACTGGTGGTGGTCGCCGAAACCCGGGCCACCAAGCCGGAGGCGCTGGCCAGCCTGCGCCAGCGGATTCAAAGCGTCGGCGTGGATCTGCTGGGTCTGCCGCCGGACGATGTGGTGCTGGCGCCGCCGCACGCCGTATTGAAAACCTCCAGCGGCAAGATTCGCCGGGCAGCGTTGCGGGAATTGCACGAGCGCAACCTCGTTGGCCGCGGCGGGCGGGCGTTGTGGCTGCAATTGACGCGGATCGCGCTCGCCAGCGGTTGGGGGGAAGCGCGACGGTGGGGGCGCGGCCTGCTGGAACGGCTGTACGCCGGTTATGCCTGGACCATGTTCGGGCTGCTGGCGCCGGGCGTTTGGCTGGGCATCATGACGCTGCCGAAACCGGCCTGGCGCTGGGCGCTGGGCCGCGCCGCGACCCGGCTACTGGCTCGACTGACCGGCACGCTGCTGACGGTGCGGGGTTTGGAGTATCTGCCGAAAGGTCCCTGGGTGCTGGTCGCCAACCACTCCAGTTATCTGGACGCTTACGTGCTGATGGCGGTGATTCCTCACCCATTCCATTACGTCGCCAAGCGGGAACTGCTGGACAACCGCTGGCTCGGCAAACCGCTGGAGCGTATCGGGACGCTGTTCGTCGAACGTTTCGACGTGCAGCGCGGCGTGGACGAGGCGCGCCAGATCGCCGAGGCAGCGCGCGCGGGGCAGTCGCTCGGCTTCTTTCCGGAAGGCACTTTCGCCCGGATGCCGGGCCTGCTGCCCTTCCGCATGGGGGCGTTCCTGACGGCGGCACAGGCCGGAGCGCCCATCGTGCCGGTCACGATTCGAGGAACGCGCTCGATCCTGCGCGCTGGTTCGTGGTTTCCGCGCCGGGGCCGGCTGGAGGTGATCGTTGAACCACCGCTCTCGCCCGGTGGCGCGGACTGGGCGGCGGCGGTGCGGCTGCGAGACGGGGCGCGGGCGGCGATTCTGCGCCACTGCGGTGAGCCGGATTTGGGGGATTGAGCAGCGGCGGCGGAAGACGGGCGGGGCTGATCGGACTCCAGGAAAGTGAGCCACGCCAGTCGTTCCTCACACCACCCACACCAGCACCGCCGGCAGCGTTGCCAGCGCCGCCGCCGTTTCCACCGTGACGATGGCCGCGATCAGCGGCGCGTCGCCACCCAGTTGCCGCGCCAGAATGTAGGCGGTGGACGCGCCCGGCAGCGCCGCGAACGTCACCAGCACCGCCGTTTCCAGCCGTCCCGGTTGCACCGCCCAGCACAGCCCCGCTGCCAGCGCCGGCAAGGTCAGCAGTTTCAGACCGCTGGCCGCCGCCAGCAGTCCTGGCCGGGTCAATCCTTCCAGCCGCAGCCCAGCCCCCACCGCCAGCAACCCCAACGGCAGCGCGGCCCGCGCCAGAATCTCCAGCACCGCCGCCGAACCCCAGGGCAAACCGATGCCGCTCAGGTTCAGCCCGATTCCCATCAGGCAGCCCAGAATCAGCGGATTGGTGATCAGTCCGCGCGCCACGCCGGCCACGGTGGCCGAACCGCCGGCGTGCACCGTCAACACCAGCACGCACAGCACGTTGATCAGCGGAATCATGATCGCCATCACCAGCGCCGCTACCGTGCCGCCCTCGGCGCGAAATACCGCCAGCGCCACCGCCAGCCCGACGTAGGTGTTGAAGCGAATCACGCCCTGATACACCGAGGTGAACGCTGGTCCCTCCACCTTCAGCCACGGCCGCAGCGCGTAGACCAGCGCCGTCATCCCCAACAGCATCGTCACGATCACCACCGCCACCGGCCCGACTGCGTAATCGCCCAGGCGCGCCACCGCCAACCGCTGCACCAGCAGTGCCGGAAACAGGACGAAATAGGTCAGCCGCTCGGCCGCCGGCCAGAACCCGTCGCCGGGGAAACCGAACTGCCGCAATCCCAAGCCCAGCAAAATCAGAGCGAAAATGGGACCCAGCGCGCCGAAAATCAGAGGGAGATCGTTCATGCGGATTCGATGCAGAACCGGGCGATCAGCTTGCGCAAGAGATCCAGCGTCGGGTCGATCATCGCCAGCGCCAGGTATTCATCCGGCTGATGGGCGCAGTCCACTTCGCCAGGCCCCAGAATCACCGTCTCCATGCCCAGCGCGTTCAGGTAGGGTCCCTCGGTGCCAAAGCCCACCGCGCCCGCCGATGCGCCGGTCAGTTCCTCGGTCGCCTGGACGATGGCCGCCGTGGCCGGTGTCTCCATCGCTTCGACGCCCTCGAACAGCGGGGTAAAGCTCAGCCTCAGAGCACTGTCGGCCAGCAACCGGCCCAACCGGCCATGCAGTTCCTCCCGCAATCCGTTCAGCGTCATCCCCGGCAACGACCGAATATCGATGTGCAACTCGCAGTCGGCGCAAATCCGGTTCGGATTGTCGCCGCCGTGAATCCGTCCCAGATTAAGCGTCGGCGTAGCCACCTCAAACAGCGGGTTGCGATAACGCGCCTGTAATTCTGTCCGCCAGCGCAATAATTCGCCGATGACCCGGTGCATCCCCTCCAGCGCGCTCACGCCGAGCGCCGGATTGCTGGAATGGCCTGATTTTCCCTCCAGCCGGATCGCCTCCATCAGAATGCCCTTGTGCAGTCGCACCGGCTTCAACCCGGTCGGCTCGCCGATTAGCGCGTGCCGGCCCAGCGGCTGGCCCGCCACCGCCAGCGTCCGGGCGCCCGCCATGCTGCTTTCCTCGTCGGCCGTGGCCAAAATCACCAGCGGCTGACGTAGATCCTTCGCTGCGAATTCCCGCCCCGCCGCGATGGCCAGCGCCAGGAACGATTTCATGTCCGCCGAACCCAGTCCGTAAATCCGGTCGTCCGCCACGATTCCGCCGAATGGATCGAACCGCCAGCGACCCGCGTCGTAGGGCACGGTGTCGGTATGGCCGGCCAGCACCAACCCGCCTGGCCCGCTGCCCAGCGTAGCGATCAGGTTGGCCTTGGCGGGTCGGTCCGGCAGCGGTTCGATCCGCGCCGTGAAGCCAGCCTCCTCCAGCCAGCCGGCCAGCAGTTCGATGACCGGACGGTTGCTCTGGTCGAACTGTGGCGACACGCTGCTGACCGAGGGCGTCGCGATCAATTGGCGAATCCGGTCCAAGACCGGGAACGAGAGTATCGGCATGAGGTTTTCGCTGGCGATGACGGTGAGTGTTGCGCAATAATACAACAACTGTTAGCTAGCGCCCCACCGCTATCCGTAGCCGCCGTCTTCAAGCCGCGCTTCCGTTTTCCCCTTGCGTCTGACTGTCTCCGTTTCCAACCCCTTCGACTGACCATGCCGCGCCTTGCTACTCTGGACGATCTTCCGGCCCTGCTGGCCATCGAAGAGCGGTGCTTTCATACCGACCGCTTGTCGCGCCGCAATTTCCGCCACCTGCTGAGCCGCGGCCACGCCGTCACCCTGGTGGACGAAAGCGATGGCCGGATTCGTGGTTATGTGCTGCTGTTGTTCTCGCAAGGCACGTCCATGGCCCGGCTCTACTCCATCGCCGTCCATCCGGATTTCGCCCGGCGTGCCCTCGGCGACCGGTTGCTGGAAGCCGCCGAGGAAGCCGCGCTGGAACGCGACTGCGTGTCCATCCGGCTGGAGGTCCGCCGCGACAACCCCACCTCGCTGAACCTGTTTCGTCGTCATGGCTATCGTCAGTTCAAGGAAGTGCTGGATTATTACGAAGACCACATGGATGCCCTGCGCTTCGAAAAGCCGCTGGTTCCCCATCTAGAAGCCGATCTGATCAAGACGCCCTACTACCAGCAGACGCTCGACTTCACCTGTGGCCCGGCGGCGCTGATGATGGCAATGAAGGCGCTGGACCCGACCCTCGAACTCGACCGCAAGCTGGAACTGCGGCTGTGGCGCGAGGCCACCACCATCTTCATGACGTCCGGCCACGGCGGCTGCGGTCCCTATGGGCTGGCGCTGTCAGCCTACCGGCGCGGTTTCGACCTGGAAATTCACGTCAACGAGGATGGTGTGTTCCTGGTGGACTCGGTGCGCAGCCCGGAGAAAAAAGAGGTCATGCGGTTGGTCCAGGAAGACTGGGTCGAGGAACTGCGCCAGTTGCCAGTGGTCATGCAATGCGGCAGCCTGGGGGTGGAGGAATTGCGGCGCAAATTCGAGGCTGGCGGCATTCCGCTGGTTTTGATCAGTTCCTACCGCATCTATGGCGAGCGATTTCCGCACTGGGTGGTGGTCACCGGTTTCGACGATCATTACATCTACGTCCACGATCCCCTGGTGGATACCGAGGAAGGAGAAACCGTCGCCGATTCCATCAACATGCCGATCCCGCATCGGGAATTCCAGCGCATGGCCCGCTACGGCAAGGCCGGGCAAAAAGCCGTGCTGATTCTCTACCGTTCCAACCGCTGGTCGAATCCGGCGGCGCCATCACTGTCTTAAACCGCATCTCCACGGCGTCAGGAGCGCCGAGTTCAACCGATGGCCGATCACATCATCCTGGTGGAAAACCCCACCGACTGGAAAGCGAACTTTCCCAACCTGCCCGTCGTCGCGGCCAAGGACTACCTGGCCAAGCCCGAATACTCCTCCACCGGCCGCAACCTGCGCGTGCTCAATCTCTGCCGCAGCTACCGCTATCTGACCGTTGGCTATTACTGCTCGCTGCTGGCCGAGGCTCGCCGCCACCGGGTCATCCCCAGCGTGCGTACCCTCAATGACCTCAGCCGCAAGTCGATCTACAGCCTCGATATCGAGGATCTGGACGACCATGTCCAACAGGTGCTGGGCAAACCCCGGCCTGGTTTCACCGCCACCGCCTTCGAGTTGGACATTTATTTCGGGCAGTGCCCGGCCAGGGAATTGCAGGAACTGGCCCGGCAACTGTTCGGCGCCTTCCGCTCGCCACTGCTGCGGGTGGAATTTCGCCTGCAGGGCAAATGGCGCATCGCGACCATCAAGGCTCTGC
>JBDHRD010000092.1:0-12207 GCA_039807425.1 Candidatus Contendibacter sp.
AAAAGAAGCAAGAAACTGGTGTCTATTATAACACAATGATTTATAGTGGGAAAATTATTTATGGACAAGTCTAATGAAAACCAAGCGTGATAGCAACAGGCAAAATGATTGCGCTGCGCGCGTTGCTTACGGCATTGGCACCGTTCGATTCCGGTTAGTTGTTTGAGTTCTCGATGCAGTTGTTCGATGAACCAGCGCACCTTGTTCCCGTTTTGAACAACCTGCGTGTCGATCGAACCTGGGGCGCGATTGGTGATCACCCATTCAATGTCGCCGTTCGTGGCGACCACCTTGAAAAGCTGCACGGTAAACGGGACTTCCTTAAGTTTAACCGTGACGCCATACTGGACTTGTTCGGGAGTCCATTCAATCTGTTGCAAATAAATATAGCCTTGCTCTTGACTGAGGCTGACGAGGCGATTTTCTTTGAGAGTCGTGACAAAAAACTTGCCAAGCCGATGAATGAATTTAAGATTTTGGCTCTTTGGTATTTCCCGGTATTCATAACTTGTTGATTTATAATGACGTATAAGGCTCGAAGCAAGTCCAGATTGGACCGTCAATTCCCTTCCCTTTAAATCCAACACTATGATTTTAAATATATTTATTTTTTATGATCACGGAATGCACTAGAATCTTATTAAAATACGGCGTATTGCAGTGCAGCAAAAAGAACGCAGCTCATTGTTTTTATTTAACTATTTTACCACGGGAATTCCCAAAGAGCCCAAATTTCCACAACAAGACACCACTGAGTTGGATTTCACCTCGTAATCGGGGATTGCCGGGCTGGGCCGGTTGAGCGACGAGGCCCAGCAGGGGATGTATGTGCATTCGACCCTGGCGGTCACCCCGGCGGGGGTGGCGCTGGGGGTGGTGGATGCCTGGCTGTGGGCACGCAAGCCGAAGGATCAGCCCGACGTCCAGGAAAGCCGGCGCTGGGTCCAAGGGTAGGCGATCGTGGCCGACCTGGCCACCACGGTACCCGACACTCGGTTGGTCTACGTCGCGGACCGGGAAGGCGGCCTGCGGGCGCTGATCGATGCCGCCACCTGCCGCGGGACGCCGGCGGACTGGCTGATCCGGTCCAAGCACAACCGCAAGACCACCACGGAGGAGAAACCGTGGGACCGGCTGGCCCAAAGTGAACCACTGGGGGAGGTGGAATTCACCCGGCCCGCCGCCCTGGACCGTTCGACGCGCCGGGTGCGCCAGACGCTGTATCGCAAAGCGGTGACCCTGCCGGCCCATCACGGCCAACCGGCGGTGACCGTAACCTGGGGCCGGGACTACCCGCGTCTGCCCGGCGACGTGGTGTTCGATCCCGAGGAATGGCAAGCCGCCTGGATCGTCGCGTACCGCGCCCAACCCCCGCAAACCCCACCCCCGCTGGGCGCGATGGTCCGCTTGATCGCCGGCTTTGGCTGCTTTCCGGGGCGCAAACACGACGGTCATCCCGGTCCCAAAGCCATCTGGGAAGGCATGCAAAATAGTGAGTGCGTTCGCCATTGCGTTTGAGGCTATCCGTGCCGTGTATGCCGGTGACGGATAAGTTGTGGGTAATCGGGCGCCGATAACCCCCCTGTATTTGTTGCAGCGCGTTCCCATCCGAACACGGTGCGATGCGTGTATATTGGCCGCTTTATAGCCCCATGTCGAGGAACCGTCATGACCCTGCCCGATCCCAATCCCACCGTGGCCTTGGCGCTGGCCGAGGATGTTGGCGCTGGCGATTTGACTGCCGCCCTGATCCCGGAAGCCGCCCAGGCCGAGGCCACCGTTATCAGTCGCGAACGGGCCGTGCTGTGCGGCGCGGCCTGGTTCGACGCTGTGTTCCACCAACTCGACCCGCGCATCCGCATCGAATGGCAAGCGGCGGATGGCGACCGCGTCGAGCCGGATGAACGGCTCTGTACTCTGCGCGGCCCAGCACGCACGATCCTGACCGGCGAGCGCACCGCGCTGAATTTCCTGCAAGCCCTGTCCGGCACCGCTACGCTGGCCCGCCGGTACGCCGATGCCGTGGCCGGCACCGGCGCGACGATTCTCGACACCCGCAAGACCTTGCCCGGCCTGCGACTGGCGCAGAAATACGCGGTGCGCTGCGGCGGTTGCCAGAATCACCGCATCGGGTTGTTCGACGCCGTGCTGATCAAGGAAAACCACATCATGGCCGCCGGCTCGATCACCAACGCCATCGCCACGGCCCGCCGCCTGCATCCCGGCGTCATGGTCGAGGTGGAGGTGGAGAATCTGACGGAACTGGAAGAGGCGCTGGCCGCCCGGCCCGACATCGTCATGCTGGACAACTTCGATCTGGTGACCATGGCCGAAGCGGTGCGAATGACGGCGAAACGGGTGAAACTGGAAGCATCGGGCAATGTCACTACGACTACCGTCCGCGCCATCGCCGAAACCGGCGTGGATTACATCTCCATCGGCGGTTTGACCAAGGACGTGCGCGCCGTGGACCTATCCATGCGTTTCAAAACCCGGTAAAACATGCTCATGAAGCTTTGGTTTCCCACTATCGCACTTGCCTGTCTATTGGCGCTGACTCGGCTGGTGACTGCTGCCGACGGCCTGTCTGTCGCCCCCTATCAGGCCCGTTACGAGGTCTACGCTTCCGGTTTCTCCATCGGCGAGGCGACTATTACCCTGGCCGCCATCGGGCCGGGCACCTACCAGATGACGTCCGATGTGCGTCCCAACGGTCTGGTGGCGCTGCTAGCGTCCGGCCGCATCCGCGAGCAGGTCAGCGGCGCAATCCGCGAGGGTGCGATCCAGCCAGGCCAGTACGAACGGCTGCTGGATACCGGCAAGAAATCCGATCACATGCAATTATGGTTCGATTGGTCCGCTGGCCAGGTTCAGGCCCGCCACAACGAGGACCAGGCGACTTTACCGCTCGCACCCGGCGTGGTGGATCCGCTCAGTCTGCAACTGGTGGTGATGGCGGACTTGCAGCGTGGCCAGATACCCAGCCAGTACAGCCTGGTGGACCGGAACGAGATCAAGACCTACCAGATTCGCAACCAAGGCCAGGAAACGCTCGATACTCCACTCGGTAAAGTGAAGACCGTGCTGATCAACCAGTACACGCCTGGCAAAACCCGGATGACTACGTTCTGGGTCGCGCCCGAACTGCAATATCTGCCGGTGCGCATCATGCAGGAGAAAAAAGGCAAGGAAGATTTGCGCATGGAAATCCGCGCGGTCCAGCGTTAGCCGCGATCACCGACGGGAGCCCAGCGGGGTGAAACTGCACGTTCTCTCCGACCTGCACCTGAGCGTCGGCGGGCTGGAACCGTCGCAAACCGATGCGGATGTTGTGATCCTGGCGGGGGACATCGCGCGTCCGGCGGCAGCCATTGCTTGGGCCGCGCGCTTCGCACAACCCGTTCTCTACGTGATCGGCAACCACGAGTTCTATGGCGGCAGCCTCAGCGGGACCACGCGGGAGTTGCAACGGCTGAGTCAGGGTACGAATGTTCGAGTGCTGGATTGCGACGAGATCGTGATCGGCGGCGTGCGCTTTCTGGGCGCGACCCTGTGGACCGATTTCATGCTGTTCGGCGTGGGCGAGTCGCGCGACTGGGCCATCATGCAGGCCTGCGCTCTGGTGCGGGATTTCAACCGCATCCGCCGGGACGAAACCTCGGACGCCCTGTTTACGCCCGCCGACGCGGCGGCGCTGTTCGACCGTCACACGGCCTGGCTGGCAGCCCACCTGGCTACCCCGTTTCCAGGCCCCACCGTGGTCGTCACCCACCATGCTCCATCACCCCGCAGCATCCATCCCCGGTTCGCGGGGTTACCGCTGAACGCCTGCTTTGTGTCCGACTTGGACCATTTACTGGACGGCCGGCGCGTGGCGCTGTGGATTCATGGCCATACCCACGACAGCTTCGATTATGTTGTGAACGAAACCCGAGTGGTTTGCAACCCGCGTGGTTATGCCAAAAATGGGGTCAATGAGAATCCGATGTTCGATCCGAAACGGGTGATCGCTCTCGACTGAGCGCGCTTCACTCAATCCCGCCACTCCAGGGAGTCTCAATATGGCTGAATCCGCCAAGTGCATTTTCTGCAAGATCGCCCGGGGCGAACTCCCGGCGGTCAAGGTCCACGAAGACGAGCGCACGTTGACCTTTATGGACATCCAGCCGGCCAGTCCGGGCCATGCGCTGGTGATTCCCAAGGCGCACGCGCCCAATCTGCTGGAAATCGGCGAACCAGAGCTGTTTGTGGTGGCAGCGACCACTCAGCGCGTCGCCCGCGCGGTGCAAAAGGCGCTGGCGCCCGATGGCATTCGCATCGTCCAGACCAACGGCGCCGCCGCCGGGCAGAGCGTGTTTCACTACCATGTCCATATCATCCCGATGCAGGAAGGGCAGCGCGTCGGCGCGCATGGCCGCGAACACGCCCATCCCGAGGACTTGAAAGAGTTGGCCGCGCGGATTCAGGCGGCGCTGGCGGATTAGCGGGCTGCCGAGCGCGGTTCAGCCCGTGCTGTCGGCCAGCACCGTGCAGATCACCCGGCGGTCCCGGCGCGGGCCGTCGAACTCGCAGAAGAAAATATTCTGCCAGCGCGACAGGCCCAGTTCGCCGTCGATGACCGGGATGGTCTCCGACGGCCCCACCAGGCCGGCTTTGAGATGGGCGTCGCCGTTACCGTCCTGCTGGTCGTGTAGCCAGACCCCGCGCGGAATCAGCTTGCGCAGCAAGTCGATCACGTCGGTTTGCACGCTCTCGTCCCAGTTTTCCTGGATCATCAGCGCGGCGGTGGCGCCCTGGGCGTAAACTGCCACCAGGCCCTGCCGCACGCCGCTGGCCTTGACGATGGCCGCCACCCGGGCGGTGATGTCCACCAGTTCCTCGCGGCGCTGCGTGGTCAAATGAATGATGTCGCGCATCAAACCCCCGTTGCCGGCGGACTTTCCATCGCGCCCCTGAGCACCACGCCGTCCACCCCGACGATTCGCAACCGGGTTCCAGCGGGGCAATCTTGATCCACCCCCACTTTCCAGGTGCTGTCGTCCACCCGGATTTTGCCGTGACCGTTGACCACCGGCGTGTCCAGGGTGAACACCCGGCCGATGTACTGATGGCCCCGGCGATTGAGCAGCGAATCGGTGGTTGGCGTGGGGTGCCGCCGCAGCCGGATTTGCCAGGCGGCGATGGAACCGACCGACAGCACGGCAAACAACAGGAGTTGCCAAGCCCAATCCATGCCCGGCAGTACGGTCAGCGCCAGCCCCACCAGCAACGCCGCCACCCCCATCCACAGAAAAAAGAAACTGGGCGTGAGGGCTTCGATCGCCATCAGCACCACTCCCAGCAACATCCAGTTCCAGTAGACCGGTTCCAGCAACCAGGCGTTCACGAGCGGGTTCCCGATTTGCTCATCGTCTCCTGCACCAGTTCGGCGACACCGCCCAAGGTGCCGACCAGCCCGGAAGTGTCCAGCGGCATCAACAACACCCTCTGGTTCGGCGCCGTCGCCAGTTTCGCTACCGCGTCCACGTATTTTTGCGCCACGAAATAGTTGATGGCCTGCACGTTGCCCTTGCCGATGGCTTCCGACAGCATCAGGGTGGCGCGCGCCTCGGCCTGGGCCAGCCGCTCGCGGGCCTCGGCGTCGCGGAAAGCGGATTCCTTGCGGCCTTCCGCTTCCAGAATCGCCGCCTGTTTCTGGCCCTCGGCGGCCAGAATCGCCGCCTGCCGCTCGCCCTCGGCAACCAGGATGGCCGCCCGCTTGTCACGTTCCGCCTTCATCTGCCGCGCCATGGAATCCACCAGATCCTTGGGCGGTGAAATATCCTTGATCTCGATGCGGGTCACTTTAATGCCCCACGGGGTCGTGGCCTCGTCCACCACCGCCAGCAACCGGGCGTTGATGTCGTCGCGCTTGGACAGCAATTCGTCGAGGTCCATCGAGCCCATCACCGTGCGGATATTGGTCATGGTCAGGTTCAGGATGGCGAGTTCGAGCTGGTTGACTTCGTAGGCGGCCTTGGCGGCGTCCAGCACCTGGTAGAACACCACCCCGTCCACTTTCACCATGGCGTTGTCCTTGGTGATGATTTCCTGCGAGGGCACATCCAGCACCGTTTCCATCATGTTCATCTTGTGGCCGATGCGGTCCACGATGGGGATCAGGAGGTTCAGACCGGGACGCAGGGTTTCGGTATAGCGGCCGAAGCGCTCGACCGTGTACTCCATCCCCTGCGGCACCGACTTGACGCCCAGGAAGATCAGGATGATGGCGAAAATCGCCAGTCCGATGACAAACGAGCCAAAACCTCCCATAACGTGACTCCTCTTGGATTGGGAATTAAAGATGAGATCAGGGTTCCGGCAGAATGGCGCCGGTGCGCGCATCCACCCTCACGTGCAGTGGTGGGTCATCCTCGCCGTTCCAGGCGACCACCTGCCAGTAGGGCGCGCCATCCTCGTTGCCGTATAGCGCAGCGGAATCCAGCGTGGCGCGGCCAGTTCCGGCCTGGGGGTCGAGCGTCGCCAGAGCGACCGGCAACACGTGGTCCAGATCGTACAGCCAGGGTCCGAGCGTCAGCGGTACGAGCGGCGGACTGGCGGTCCATTCCGCCCATTCGGCTTCATCGTCCGCCTGTTCAAATTCCCGCTCCATGGCAGTAACCGCCAGCGTGGCGGTCTTCGGATCGATCACGATATCGAAGCCATGCAGCCGGCGAATTCGCCGCTGGTCGTGATCGGCGCAGCCACGAAACGCATAGCGGAATTCCAGGAACACCACGGCGCCGGTAGCGTCGCGGTCCAGCTCCACCACCACGGCTTCCAGGACGGCGCGAGGGTCGGTGCGCCGGGCCAGCGGTAGAACCGGCTCGTAGCCAGCGCGCACCGTGGCGAACCTGGCTGGCTCCGACAGGGGTTCACGGGTGACCACGATGCCAGGAGCACCGCCGGTGAAGGTCTCGGCGTCGATGCCATGCTGGGCCAGCAGGCGTCGGGCGCGGCGGTCGGCGGCGCGCAAATGCAGACTGGCCAGCGGCCAGGCCTGATGCCAGACGCCCATCAACGCGCCCCATGGATTCAGCCGGGTTGTACCCGTCGCTGGATCGGACCGCAGCCAGCCCAGCGCGATCAGGGCCTGGATTTCCCGGGCATGACTGTCGGCCAGCAAGCCGGCGGGATCGCGGGCGGCCTGTGCGACCTTGGCCAGACTGATCGGCTTGTTCAGGGCGGTCACCAGGTCGCGGTGCAGGGCATGAAGCGCCCGTGGATCCCAGACATCCTTGAGTTGCAGACGGGCCAAATAGTCCGGCGCCGGCAGGCTGTAGGGCAGATTGAGGTTGTTAGTGGTCAGTACCCGGCCGTCGTGAAATTCGGTGGCGAATTCGACGAAACTTTGGGCTGGCCGGGTGCCGCCATTGACTTCAATTTGGGCGGCGATGGCCCCGATCCCTCGTTCCGGCTGGCCCAGCAGGCGCAGCCACAGCACCGCATTCTGGATCAGGCCATCGCAGCGGAAATCGCCATAATCCACAAAGCCATCGGCGGCCAGTGCTTCGGCGGCGTCGGCCAGTGCAATCCAGGCGGCGTCGGGCAGATCGGCCTCCTGAACCGGGACGAAACGCGGCCGCAACGGCTGGCGGAGGCGGAGCAGGACCAGCGGTACGCCAAGCAGTAACTGAAGCAACAAGGCCGGCGGCGCGATCAACGCTTTTAACAGGCGGACTAGCAGCACCAGCATGAGCGAAGGCAGGAGTACCAGCGCGCGGATCAGCGATAACAGAAACCGGTGCACGGTTCAGGTCTCGTCGTCCAGCCGGCCGAGCCTGAAAAACTGGCCTTGACTCCATACGCCGTAATCACGACCCTGCTCGGTCGGACGCTCCTCGCCGAGTTCGACCAGTTCCAGAAACACGGCTCGGGTCAACAGGGCGCGCAACCGGCCGCGCACGTGGAGATAGGGAGAGGGTTCGCCACCCGGCATCCGATATTCGACGGTCAGGGGGTGCTCTGGACCAGCCACGACAACATCGCCGACGTTGGTGGTGAAAGTGAGAGTCTGATCGAGCCCTTGACCGGTCGCGTCGAGCCGCACCGCCAGGAATGGCGCGTCATCTACCTGGATGCGCCATTTTTCCACGGGGGTGACCAGATAGTGATGGCCATCCCCGTCGCGGCGCAGGATGGAGGCGAACAGTCGCACCAATGCTTCCCGCTGGAATGGCGCGCCTTCGTGGAGCCAGGTCCCGTCGCGAGCGATGCGCAAATCCATCTCGCCGCTCAGCGGTGGATGCCAGCGATCCACCGGGGGCAGGGGTCGGTGGGTCGGCAGTTGGTTGGCCAGAGAAACGGGGTCGGGTTGGGGGAGGGACATGGGTTCCAGCACGGGCAGTTGGATTCACTCATTCTATTATGAATGATCCAATCAAAACCCGCGATGAAGGGCCTTTACCTTGATGGCAGCGCCCCAACGCTCTCCCCCGGCGGGGAGAGTTGGCAGTGGCAAATCAGCCCTCGACCGTGACCTTCCGCAGGTCGCGGTAGACGCGCATGACCTTTTCGGGGTAGGCGGAGCGGCGCAGATGCAGGCTGCCATTGTATCTGAGCAGCGCCCGCTGCAGATTGCCGGATTGGTCGTCGAGGTAGTCGGCCAGAATCCGGGCGCCGGTATGGATGTTCTTGTCTGGATCGAACAGGGCGTGCCTGCCGCCAATTTCCCGGACTTTGCCGGGATGCGAATGGGGCATCACCTGCATCAGGCCACGAGCGCCCACCCGGCTGACAGCCCGCTCCCTAAACATGGATTCCACCGCGATGATAGCGAGAATGAGTTCCGGCTCGACCTGATGCGTTTCGCCGCTGCGCATCGCCGCGGTCACGATCTGCTGTGCTTTGTGGTCCGAGATTGGGTACCGGCTCTGGATGTGTCCGCTGAGACGAGCGATTTTGCGCTGTTGAGCCGATGCGGCGGCGGTGGCGGTATCAGATGGGATGAGGTTCACCCCGCTTTGCCCGGTGGCGATCGTGGCCACCGTTATGGCATGAGTGGCGTTCGTGGCTTCCTCACCACGGACTGTCTCCAGCGATTGAGCCAAAGTCGTTGCGGGCATCAGCATGACCGCGTACAACAGACTCGACTTAATGGTCGAAGTAAGCCTTTCCTTGACGCATTCCGTGAATTCCATGAGACCTCCATCGTTGATCAGTCGAACTGATAGTTTGCTCGATGGATTCGTATCCAGAATCGGCGAGGGGCTTTCCTGGTCCGGATCGGATGATTCCGATCCCCGCGAACCCGACCTAAGCAACTCCGGGCCAAGGCCTGCCGAGCCTGGCATCCGGTGTCGCCTGACGTTCCCAAGGCAGTGTTGGCAGCATCACTGGCCTATGCCTATGGCAGGAACATACTGCAATACAGCAACGGGGCGTATGAAAGCATGATAAAGAAACAATTTGCAAGTATCTAATTGGCAAATGAATATTTTTTATGGTCTCAAAAATACTTTCTAAGCGATGATCATTTAAAAATTTATACTTTAAAAATAATAACTTAGATAAAAATTTATTTTTTTGGCAAAAAATTAAAATTTCTTGTAAAAACAATATGTTAAAATTTTTCATTTTTCTATTGATGCGAATGGTTCTCAGACAAGAAGTGGTCGCAGGAGAAAAAGCATTGACTATTGTAAAGAAATTTAAACAATTTAAAAATATTTAAATTAAATCAATAGGATATAGGTATTTTTTATTATTAGTCAAGTTGATGATTTATTTATATAACATTTTGATAAGTTTAAATTTTTAAAAAAAGTGACTTTTTAGCAATGGTTAACGGAAAAACACGGGCGAAGGATGCGCCACGATACGCAGTGCGCGGGCGACAACAGGGGTGGGGTATGATGACCACGACACCGGTGAGAGTTAGGGCATTAGCCTGACCAGTTGACCGGGGACCGAGACGATGAAAGCCAACTTGGAGGAACGACGATGGGTCACCGACTTTCCAAAATTTATACCCGCACCGGCGATGGCGGCACGACTGGACTGGGCAATGGTGAACGGGTCGCCAAGGACTGCTCCCGTATCGAAGCGATCGGCGCGGTGGATGAACTGAATTGCGCCATCGGCCGGGTGCTGGTGCATGATCTGCGCGAGACGATCCGCGACTGTCTGCAAGAAATCCAGCATAAGCTGTTCGATCTGGGAGGAGAACTGAGCATTCCCGGCTATCAAGCCGTGCGGGAGGAAGGCGTGGCGAGATTGGAGGCGGTGCTGAACGAATTTAATGCCCAGTTACCGCCGCTCAAGGAGTTTATCCTGCCCGGCGGCGGGCGGGCGGCGGCGGATTGCCACATGGCGCGGGCGATCTGCCGGCGCGCCGAGCGACGGGTGGTGTCGCTGGCGCGGGATGGGGAAGTCGGCGAGTCGGTACGGGTCTATCTGAACCGGCTGTCGGATTTGTTGTTCGTGCTGTGCCGCATTCTGGCTCGCGACGATGGCGGGGTCGAGGTATCTTGGCGCAACCCGAACCGGGCTTGAGGCTATTTCTCCAATACATACTGCCCTGGCGCCGCCGCCAGGGGTGGATACTGGTCATTGCCGAGCAGCGGCGGTGGTCCCAGGGGGCCGCAACGTTCGCCCAGCCAGCGCGTCCAGTCCTCCCACCAGGAACCCAATGATCTTTCGGTTCCCGTCCGCCAGGCTTCGGCGTCGTCCTTACCGGTGGGTTCACCGACCCAGTAGTGTCGCTTGGGTGGCGTAATCGGTGGGTTGATGATACCAAGAATGTGGCCGGACGTAGCCAGCACGTAGCGCGTCGGTCCGCGAATCAGCCCGCACAGCCGGAACGTCTGCCTCCAGGGAGCGATGTGATCCTGCTCCGCCCCGACTGCGTATAGGGGCTGTTGGATAGCGCCCAGGTCGAGCCGGCGTCCGCCGATTTCCAAGGCGCCCGGCTGGATCAGCCGGTTGTTCAAATAGAGTTCCCGCAGATAGAACTCGTGCATCGCCGCTGGCATCCGGGTGGTGTCGCAGTTCCAGAACAGCACATCGCTGGGCGGCAGTTCCTCTCCGTACAGATAGCTGTGCATCACGTAGTGCCAGATCAGGTTGTTGGGACGCAACAGGCGAAAAGCGCCCGCCATGTCGGCGCCATTCAGGTAGCCGGCCTTGTTCATCCGCTGCCGGAGAAACTCGAAGCTGGATTCGCTCAGGAATGCGCCGATTTCGCCGGGATCGCTGAAATCCACCAGAGTGGTGAACGTGGCCCAGTGGGCAACCGGGTTAGCGGCGCGGTCGGCGGGATCGGCGTTGTACCAGGCCAGCAACATAGCCAGTGCAGTGCCACCGAGGCAGTAGCCGCTAGCGTGGACCTGGGAGACGCCGCAGATGGCGCGGGCCGCCTCCAGCGCCGGCCGCAGGCCCCGCAACAGATAGTCGTCCAGCCTCATCGCCCGGGCCTCGGGGCCGGGATTCTTCCAACTGGTGACAAACACGGTGAAGCCCTGGCCAACCAGATAGCGGATCAGGCTGTTGTTCGGACTCAGATCCATGATGTAGTACTTGTTGATCCAGGGTGCGACCAGGACGACCGGTATGGCATAAACCTCGCTGGTGGTCGGCGCGTACTGGATCAGTTCCAGCAATTCGTTGCGCAACACCACCTGGCCGGGCATTGTGGCCAGGTCGCGGCCAACCTGGAACGCATCCGGCTCGACCATCCGCACCTCGCCAGCGGCGGCGTCGCGCAGCCAGTTTTGTAATCCCCAGAGGATGCTGCAGCCGTGCGTGGCGATCCCGCGCCGCAGCGCTTCCGGGTTAGTCCAGAAGAAATTGGTGGGAGCGATAGCGTCCAGCCATTGCCGGACCCAGAATGCCGCCCGCCGCCGCCGGGTAGCATCGATGCCCTCGGTGGTGTAGATGGCGTCTTCCAGCCAGCGGACGTAGAGCAGGTAGACCTCCTTGAGATAGGCAAAACCTGGGTGATCGATCCAGGCCGGGTCCTGAAACCGCTGGTCACGGATGACGGCGGATATGGCCGGCTCGCTGGGGATGCCGACGCTGGCGCGGGCGAAATGATCGTGAACCCGGTGGGTGTCCAGAGCCAGCCCTTGGAGGATGGCGCCCAGCCGCTCCGGTTGGCGCAACCAGGCTTGCTGTACCGCCAGGCTGGACCCGATGATGTCGAACGGGTCGAGCGACGATCCGGATGGC
>JBDHRD010000093.1:0-12135 GCA_039807425.1 Candidatus Contendibacter sp.
GCAGGATGTTGAGCAACTGGCGCTTGTACTCGTGAATGCGCTTGACCTGCACGTCGAACAGGGCGCTGGTGTTGAAAGTCACGCCGCAGTCGGCCTCGACCAGAGTAGCCAGCCGCACCTTGTTGTCCTGCTTGACCTGCCGCCACTGGGCCCGGAATTTCGCATCATCGGCGCAGGGGATCAGCTTGCGCAGTTCGTCCAGTTGGGTGATCCAACCCGGCCCGATGGCATCGGTGATCAGCGCGTTCAGGCCGGGGTTGCAACTGGCCAGCCAGCGCCGCTGGGTGACGCCGTTGGTCTTGTTGTTGAACTTGTGCGGCCACAGTTCGTAGAACTCGCGGAACAGGCCCTGCTTGAGCAGCTCCGAGTGCAGCGCGGCCACGCCGTTGACCGAAATGCTGCCGACGATGGCCAGATAAGCCATGCGCACCTGCTGCTCGTAGCCTTCCTCGATCAGCGACATGTTGCGCTGGCGGTCGATGTCGCCGGGCCAGCGGCGGGCGACCTCGGCCAGAAAACGGGCATTGATCTCGTAGATGATGTCCAGAATACGTGGCAGCAACTGCCGGAACAGCCGCACTGGCCAGCGTTCCAGCGCCTCGGGCAGCAGCGTGTGATTGGTGTAGGCCATCACCTGGCTGGTGATCGCCCAGGCGTTGTCCCACTTGATGCCGTGCTCGTCGAGCAGGATCCGCATCAGTTCCGCCACCGCGATCGTGGGGTGGGTGTCGTTGAGCTGGAAGCAGTTTTTGGCGGCGAAGTCGCTGAAATCCTCGCCGTGGATCCGCACCCACTGCCGGATCACGTCCTGCAGGCTAGCCGAGGCCAGGAAGTATTGTTGCCGCAGTCGCAGTTCCTTGCCGCTCTCGGTGGCGTCGTTGGGGTAGAGGACCATGGTGATATTTTCCGCCATGTTCTTGGCGCCCACGGCCTCGGTATAGCTGCCGGAGTTGAAATCCTCGAAATCGAATTCGTCGGTGGCGGCCGCCGACCACAACCGCAGGGTGTTGACCGTACCGTTCTGGTAGCCGGGAATCGGCACGTCGTAGGGTACCGCCAACACATCGTGCGTATCCAGCCAGCGCCAGCCCATCTCGCCATCGGCTTTCATGTAGGCTTCGGTGCGGCCGCCGAACTTAACCCGCTGGGTGTACTCGGTGCGCTCCAGTTCCCACAAGTTGCCGCTGCGCAGCCAGTGGTCCGGCTCCTCGACCTGGTAGCCGTTCTCAATCCGCTGGCGGAACATGCCGTAGGCGTAGCGGATGCCGTAGCCGACCACCGGCAGGCGCAGGGTGGCGCAACTGTCCAGGAAGCAGGCGGCCAGCCGGCCCAAACCGCCGTTGCCCAGCCCGGCGTCGTTTTCGCACTCGGCCAGTTCCTCCAAGGTCAGTCCCAGTTCGTAGAGCGCCTTGCTGGCCGGTTCGGTGAGACCCAGGTTGAGCATGGCGTTGCTCAGCGCCCGACCCATCAGGAACTCCATGGACAGGTAATAGGCCCGGCGCACGCCTTTGTCTTCCTCGTAGGCGTAGCGGGTGTTCTTCCAGCGCTCCCACAGCCGGTCGCGCAGGGTGAGCACCAGGGCCTCGTACATGTAGTAGGCATATTTGGTATGCCGGTCGCGGCCCAGCGTGTGACTGAAGTAGTGGCGGAAATCGGCGGCGATACTCTTGGCGTCCATACCCAGAGGCGGCAGTTCCGTCAGCCAGGAGGCGGGCGTGCTTCTTTCCAGGAGTTTGATCGTCATGGCGATAGGGTCCGTGAGGTGTGCTTGGGGAAATCGGAAACACCCGGCGTCCCAAGCCGGGCCGGATAGATTCGAACAGACTTTGGTGGTTTCAGCCGCAAACCGTGGCGTTAGAGTGGATTATGCGTTGTTTGCCGCGAACCTCATGAACAACAATAGTCGGGTTGTCACCAAATGCAAGGCGCCGGCGGGAAGCCGGCGGCTAAAGGGGAGCGGACGAGGACCAGCATCCAGGCGGACACCGTGCTAGTCCAGGCAATGGGCGGCCTGTTCGCGGGTGTAGAAGCAACCCTGGCGGATAAAGCCGGCGACGACGCTGGCTTTGATCGCCGTGATATGGCCGCCGCGATCGCGCGCTCGAATCAGGTGAGCGGGCAAGCCGTCCAGCGCGTGAAAAGGCGCGGGACGGCCATCGGCCCAGCACGAACAATAAACCGCGCCGGTGTCCCGGTCTAGAAAGCCGGGAATAAACCCGTAGCACTGGTTTTCCGCGCTGACGCCGCCCGTGCCCGCGAACAACTGGTTATCGGCTTCCAGCATTTCTGGTGTAAGCATCCGCGCCATGATGATGCCCTCACGATGGGGTAAATCAAGCCAACCTGGAATCATTCCATACAAAGCCGTATCATTAAAGCAACTCTTTGTCGAAGCGAAACAAATTGTTGTATTTTAGTCTAGAAGTTTTTGGTCAAAGATACAACCTTAAATTGCAATTGGCCGCCGTCGGTGGAGGCCACGGTTCGGTTGGCGTCACCGAGCGGGGAGAGGTTCGAATGTCGATGATTCCTCATCTTTATGTCGCCCTGTCCGGGCACGGTTTCGGTCATCTGGCGCAAGTGGCGCCGGTGTTGAACGAATGGCGCCGACGCTGGCCAGAGACCCGATTGACCCTGCAAAGCGTGTTGCCGGAAGGAGTTTTGTGCGGGCGAATCATCGGCCAATTCACCCGAGTGGCCGGCGCGGCCGATTTTGGAATGCTGATGGTGGATGCGTTGGAGGTGAAGGTCGCGGAAAGTCTGGCGGCATATCGGATCTTCCACACCGAATGGGAGGCGCGGCTAGCGCGGCAGGAAGGTCTGTTGCGGGAGACGGCGCCAGACCTGGTGCTGGCCGATATTCCCTATTTGACTCTGACCGCTGCCGCCCGCCTGGGCATCCCGGCGCTGGCGCTCTGTTCGCTGAACTGGGCGGACATTCTGGCCGGCTATTGCCCGAACGAACCCGATCTGCCAGCCCTGCGAGCGCCGATGCTGGCGGCTTACAACAGTGCTGTCGCTTTCCTGCAACCAGCGCCGTCCATGCCGATGCCAGAGTTGCGAAATGCCCGGCCCATCGGCCCCATCGCTGCCCTGGGTCAGGACCGGCGTCCGGAGATCGACCGCCGGCTCGGCTTGCGCGGAGATGAAACGCTGGTGCTGATGGGATTGGGTGGCGTGGCCATGCGCCCGCCGCTGGAAGCCTGGCCAGAATTGCCGGGAGTGCGCTGGCTGACGCCGCCGGACTGGAAGGTGGCGCGTCCGGACATGGCGAGTTGGGCGGAACTAAGCGACTGCTCGATGCTGGACCTGATTCGCTCCAGCAACGTGCTGTTCGCCAAACCCGGTTATGGCGCATTGACCGAGGCGGTCTGCAATGGGACGCGGGTGCTTTATGTCGAGCGCGACGACTGGCCGGAGGAGCCGTGGCTGAGCCACTGGCTGGCGGAGTACGGCAACGGCGTCAAGATCAGCCGCCGGCAACTGGCGACTGGCGCGTTGGCCGAACCGCTGCGGGCGTTGCTGGATCAGCCGGCCCGACCCCCGCTGCCACCGACCGGCGTGGCCGAGACCACAGACTGGCTGGAACGGCTGCTCGGCTTAGGGTAGCGCTTGCTGGAATACCTGGCGGATCGCCCGCATGCTGGTCGCCGCGCCCGCAGTCAGCTTGTAGTCCACGAATCGGGTGACATTGGTGTCGGTGGGATTGATTTCCACCGTGGGGATGCCCATCTGGCTGGCTTGCACCACTGGCCCTGCGATATAGGGGAATACGCTGGTGGTGCCAATACTGAATACCAGGTCGAAGCCCTCATCCAGTTCCTGGTAGAGATGCTGGATAGCGTGGGATGGCAACACCTCGCCGAACAGCACCACCCGCGGCCGCACCAGGGCGTGGCAACGCGGGCAGAAGGGCGGCAGGTCCAGTGCGCTGTAATCCGCCACCGTGGTCATGTAATCGCAGCGGGTACAGTACAGATCGTGGATGTCGCCATGAATCTCGATCAGGTTGCGGCTACCGGCGTCGCGGTGGAAGCCATCGATGTTCTGGGTCAGCACGCAGACCTCGAAGCGATCCTGCAATTCAGCGATGATGGCGTGGGCATCGTTAAAACGGGCGCCCCGGCAAGAGTTTTCGATCTGATGCAGGTATTTCCAGGTGATGGCTGGATTGGCTTCCATCATCGATCCCGACAGGGCGGTTTCGATGGAGAAATTGTCCTCGGTGGCCTGGTTGTTGTACAGCCCGCCGATACCACGATAGGTCGGCAGGCCGGAATCGGCGGAAATGCCGGCGCCAGTGATGAACAGTAGCCGGCGGGCACGCCGCAACTGTTCGACGATGCGGGCGATGATGGTGGAATCAGGGGCGTTCATGGCGCAGCCTCGCGGTGATGCAAGAGTTGGGATGCCGGGATCAGGGGGTCAGCAAATGGAACAGCGCCTCGAATTCCCGGCTCAGCTTGTGCTTGGGATCGAGGTAAATCATCGGCAGCGCCTGGGCGTGCGATTCGCGGATCTTGATCGAGGCCGACAGAAACGCCTCCAGCACCGGCAAGCCTTCAGCGCGCAGTTCCTCCACCAGGCGCGCCGGTAGATTGGCGCGAGCCTGATAGTGGTTGACCACGATGCCTTCCACCCGCAGCGCGCGATTGTGGTCGGCCTGGATTTCGCGCACGCTGTCCATCAGCGTGTACAGGGCGCGGCGGGAAAAATCGTCGCAATCGAACGGAATCAGGCAGGCATCGGCAGCGATCAACGCCGAGCGGGTGAAAAAATTCAGCGCAGGCGGCGTATCGATGAAAATCTCGTCGAACTCCTTGAACGTCTCCAGGGCCTCGCGCAGCTTGTACATCTTGTAGCGCGACTCCAGCTTGATTTGCAGCTCTTCGAGCCGGGGATCGGACGGCAGGACGCTCAGGTTTGGAAAGCGGGTCTCGACGACGTAGGCAGCCGGTTTGTCAGCGAACAGCTTGTAGGCCAGGATGTCATCGAAAAAATGGGCGAGAGTCTTTTTTTGCTCCTCGAGGGCAGCGCCCAGCAGGTAGCGGGATGCATTGGCCTGCGGGTCCAAATCCACGAGCAGAGTTCGCCGCCCGCGCGCGGCGCTGATGGCGGCCAGATTGCACGCGATGGTGGATTTACCCACCCCTCCCTTCTGATTAAACACGACTCGGCGCATGGTGGTTTCCACGGGTTTTGTTGGGGTTTCAACCCAGTGTAGTCACGCCATGCGCCGGCGTCGAGATGGGACCCTACGAATTGTGTCTCTCCTCCGGCGGGGGGAGAGGTTAAAGATCGATCAGCTTTCAATCACGATCCTGCGGGGCTGGGCCGCCTCGCGCTTGGGCACGACCACTTCCAGCACGCCGTCCTTGCACTTGGCGGCCACCTTGTCGGCGTCAGCCACGTCCGGCAGCGAGAACCGGCGCAGGAAGGTGCCGCGCACCCGCTCGACCCGGCGATACTGCTCGGTTTCCTCCTTCTTCTCGCTCGCCCGCTGCCCCTTCAGGGTCAGCACGCCATTCTCCAGCGTGATTTCGATATCCTTGATGTCTACGCCCGGCAGGTCCGCATGAATGACGAACTGCGCCGGTTCTTCCTTGATGTCCACCGCCGGCATCCAATCCGCCAGCGTGTGGCCGGTTTCCTCGTCGCCAAACCGGCTGGTTTCAAACAGGCGGTTGACTTCCCGCTGTAACTGATTCAACAGATTCCAGGGTTCATAACGTATTAGAGCCATGGTTAAACCTCCTCGAATTTCAGATTCCGGCGTTCGACGAACGCCCTTTCAAACTGATTTTTAAATGGGGGCAAACCGATCCATTTCAAGGGCAACGATCAGCTATTTTTTAGGATAAGCTATTCATCGCTATAATCTTCTCTTGCCGTTTTGGAACCCGTGTATGGCCTCTGCTCCGGTCTTTATCTGCCACGCCTGGCTCGATGCCGCCTTCGCTCAGGATTTAGCAGTGGCGCTGGAAACCTGTCGTCTGACCGTCTGGCGCGACACCCGCAACCTGCGCGGCGGCGACCGGCTGGCTCTGGAAGTCCGTTGGGCGATCGAGCAGGCCCGCCAAGTGATCGTAGTGCTGGGCCTCAATACCGGCGAGGCCGCCTGGATGCGCCGGGAAATCGAGCTCGCTCAGGAAGTGGAGCGGCGCCAAGCCAACAACACCTACCGGGTGATTCCGCTGCTATTGCCGGGCCTGGATTGCACCACGCTCGACACCTGGTTCGCTCCACCCCCCCGAATCCGACCAATTCAACTGACCGCTGATGGCCTGGGTGCGATGCTGCCGGAACTGCTGGCTGCCCTGGGCGAACCACCGCCCGCTGATCCCCCCTCTGAACGCAGTCCACCGCCGCTGGCGGAACTGGATCTGACCTTCGACCGCGCTGATGCGTCTTCCGCCAGCCTCTGGCGGCTCACCGCCCGGCTGAATCGCCGTCCTGGGCCAACCCCGGCCCCCAGCACCCGCCTCGCGTTAGGTTCGCTCCCCTGTCGCATCGCTCCGGCTATCCCACATTGGTATCTGCACAGCTATCCCCGTTGGCCGACCGTCGTGGTCCGGCAATTCGCCCAACGGGTCGATACGCTGTTTGAAGCCTGGGGTCAGGCCCTGTATCAGGCGACGCTCGCCCCCCCCGGGATGGCGGCCCTGACCGCCGAATGGCGCGAAGCACCGGACCCCTGCCAACGCCGGCTGACGCTGCGAGCTGCTGACGAGCATTCCGCCGTCCTGCTCGACCTGCCCTGGGAATTCCTGTGCGACGCCGCGGGCTTTCTGTTCCAGAGCAAGCAACCGGTCCAGTTTCAGCGCCGGCTGACCGGCGGGGGTGAAGCGTTCCTGCCCGCGCCGCCGCCGTTGCGGATCCTGACCCTCAGCCCACGTCCCGATACCGAATCCACCGGTCATTCCAGCTACCGACGCAGCACCCAGCCGTTGCTGGAGGCGCTGGACGGGCTTGGCGCCCTGACCGAAGTCCAGGTATTGACTCCCCCTACCCTGGCAGCGCTGGAAAAACAGCTAAACGACGCATGGTCCACCGGGCGTCCCTTGATCGCGGTACATCTGGATGGAAGCTTTCGGCGCGATCCCGAGCAGGGTGTCCCCCTGTTCGGGTTCGAGGCCAGTTACGACCTGCACGCGCCGCTCTGCCGCGACGCCCAATTTGTACCCGTGGCGGCGCTGGCAGCCCTGCTGGCCACTTATCGCATCCGTCTGGTCGTACTCGTTCGCCCCGAGGAAACGCTCCACACTGTCAAAGCCGTTGCATTGGCATCCACCCTGCTGGCAGCGGGAATCACGGCGGTGATCGCCGTGCATCCAGATACACCGGCGGAAACCCTGCGCCGGTTCTGGACCACTTTCCATGAGGAATTGCTGCGGGGCGCCTGCATCAGCCAGGCACTGTTCGTTGGCCAGCGCCGCCTGGCTGGCGACAGCTATCGCGGTCATGGCCTCGGCGGCGGCGACGTCTACCTGCGGGATTGGCCCGCCTTCACCCTGTATCTGGGCCAGCACGATCCCCGCCTGGCGCTGCGTCCGCCGCTGGAACTCTGGCGCCGGCTGGCCAGCCACCCGCCGCGCCCCACTCCCCCGGGAGCGCTATCTGCCCTGCCACCAACTGGCTGTCTGGGACGCGGGCGCGATCTGCTGATCGTGGAACGGTTGCTGGAAAATCGACCCGCCGTGTTCGTGAAGGGTCCTGGCGGCAGCGGTAAAACCACGCTTGCGGTGGACCTGGCCGGCTGGCTGGCGCGCATCGGCCGTTATCGCCACATCGCCTATGCTCGCGCCGACGATGCCAGCGATCCACGCGCGCTGCTGGAAACGTTAGGCCGGCAACTGCTTCCCGCCGGCGACCACTGGAATGCCGGCCAATACCCAACTCTGTGGCAGGCGCTGGAGGCGTTCCGCCAGACGCTGCGGCCGCGTCCAACCCTGATCGTGCTCGACCAGATCGAACGTTGGCCGACCGAACACGATGAAGCCTTCGACCGGTTCTGGAAGGATCTACTGAATGAATGGCCAGGGCTGCGCCTGCTGGCGCTCGGTCGGACCGGGCCACCATCCTTTGCTCGACCTTGGATCGAAACCAGGCTGGCGCCGCTGGATGAAAACGACGCGATCACCCTGCTTGGCCAAGTCCTGATCGCGGCTGGGGAAGCGCCCCCCTTCGTCGATTGTGGCGTCAGCTTCCAGCAGTTGTACGAACTTGTGGCCCTGGCTGGCGGTCATCCCGGCGCCCTGCGCCGTCTGGCGCGAGAAACCGGCGCCCAGGGCGTGAGCGCAACCTTGGCGCTGGCCCGCCCGATCCGGGCCGAGTTATTGCGTCGCCATAACGACGATCTACAATGGCCACTTTATCTGGCGCTGGCGCTGGATTTGCGACGGCTGTCAGCCAGCGACCGGGATTTGCTGGCCGTCCTGGCTTTCTTCAAGGACGGCGTCCATCGCATCGCGCTGGGCCATATCCTGGAACTGGATACGCTCGCCACCCAGTCGCTCTGCGCCCGACTCATCGCCCTGGGGCTGGCCGAGGATCGGCGTCATGGCCACCTGTGCTTTGACCCCGCCCTGGCGCACTACCTGTCCGGCCAACTCGATCCGAACGCGCGAGCAGCCTGGCGGGAGCGCTGGCGAAACGGCATGGAACAATTCCTGGCGGAACTTTACCAGCAGCATTTCAAGGATAGCAGCCGCACCAGGCGACTGCTGCGATTGGAATTGCCCAACCTGCTCGCTCTGCTGCGCGACAATCAACAGGGGGTCCCCACGGAATGGACGGCGCGGATCGCCAGCCAGTTGGAACAATTGCTGGCCAGTCTGGGAATCGCCGCCGCGCTGACTGAAGCCGCCGCCGCCCGCGAGCGGGCCAGCCAGGCCCTGCTCGGTTGGAGCCAGGCACGTTTCGAAACCGAACGGCTGCGGATCGAGCGCCTCCGCGACGATGGAGCGCTAGAGGAGGCTTTACAGGCCGCCCGGCAACTCCTGCGTCAGTGTCAGGAAGCGGGGGCCAATGCCTACCCCGGCGCCGCCTACGATCAGGCGCGCGCCCATTTTCAATTGGGCAAGCTGCTGAAAATGGCCAGCGCCGCGGAGCCGGCGACCCGGGAGTTTAACGAAGCCCGCCAACGATTCCAGGCGTTAGCCGAGGCCGGCAACGCCAGCGCTGCCCGCATGGCCGCAGTCGCCGGCGCTGAGGCCGGCGATTGCCTGAGCTATCTGCGCCGGCTACAAGACGCAGCCGCCGCTTACGAGGCCGCGCTCGCTCACGTCCCCCCGAATACCATTAACCCTACGGTCGCCGCCAATCAGTTGCAACTGGGGCTGGTGCGCCAGCGGCAGGGCCAGTATGTCGAAGCCGCCACGCTGTACGACGCGGCGCGGCGCACCTTTGAAACGCTGGGCGAACCGGAAGGCGCGGCCCAGGCCTGGCGGCAGCTCGGCTTGGCCCGCAAGCTGATCGGCGAGATGGAATCGGCGCTCGAGGCCTGTCAGAAGGCGCTGTACTTGTACGAGCAGCAACGCAACCGCGCCGGGGTAGCCGAGGTGCTGGGCGAACTCGGCCACCTGCACCAAGTCCTCAGCCAGCTTGAGGAGGCGGTGCTGGCCTACCGGCGCATGGCGGATCTGTACGCGGAACTGGGTGACGGTCGCGGCGAGGAAGCCAGCCGCAACAAGCTGGCGAACGTGCTGATTCAGTTACGGCGGCACGATGAAGCCCGCCAGGAACTATACCGCGCCGGCGAGTGCAACCTGCCCGAAAGCGTCACTGCCCGCAACTGGACGATCCGCCGCGGCCTGCGCGATGTCAGCCAGTTGGTTGAAAACCCCAGCGTGGCTGACGAAGCCCGCCGGCAATCCATTCAAAAATACCTAGCCTATCGGCGGGCTGGTGGTGAAAACCCTAATCCTGGTTCCCGGCTGTGCGTCCAGATCGGGCAGGCCATCCGGGGCGGCGACACTGCGCCGCTGGCCGCGAAGCTGGCGCAAATCATGGCCAGCCCCAACGTCCCGGCTGCCGGCAAGCTGCTGATCGCCAAGCTGCAAGCCATCCTGGCCGGCTCGCGCGATCCGATGCTGGCCACCGATCCCGACCTGCACTACCAGTATGCAGGTGAACTCCAGTTGCTGTTGGAGGACCTCGCCAAGCCCTGATCCTTTTAGAGCATGGTTGCAGCGACGCGCGCCCGCAATCGTGCCAGACCACTCTCGAACGCGCGGCTGATGCGGGTGGAATTGCGGATGCGCTCCAGCTTCGGCCAGATGGCCCGTTCGCCGGTGTGGATGAATTCGGCGATCCGTTCCGGGGTGGGGTTGGAGAAAATATCCCACAGGGTGCCCAGCCAAGTTGGTGGAAAGATGGTGATGTCGCCGCTGTAGTTCTGACTGGCGACCGAATACGCTTTGTCCAGCAGCAATCCCAGCGCGTGGGAATCGAAGTTCCGCCGGCCCACGTCGAGAATGTGCTTGACGTAGATATGGAAAGTTGAACTGACGATATCACGGGTGAATGAAAACAGACCCTTCTCGTGCGGCTTGGGCTCGGACAGGAAGGGCACAATGTGCGGATTGGTCTGGCTGACGATGTAGTGATTCACATTGTGCATCCGCGCCACCCGCAGCATCGGCAGGTCACTGTTGAGGCTGCCATCCACCCATTTTTCATTGGGCATATAGGGAACGATGGCGCCATTGAAATCCTTGGCTTCCAGCATCACCGCTGGAAAAACGCCGGGAATGGCGCTGGACGCCAGCGCGGCGCGCCGAATCATCACATTCGGCGCCGTCAGATAATTGAGCAACCGCGAGTGCTGGTGCGCCCGGATCGGCGACACGGGAATGTTGATGATCCGACCCGTGCGGTCGAAGGCCTCCTCGAAGGTCAGCGCGGCGACGTTCTGCTCGATGCAGAGTTCCAACTGGCTGCCGTCCATCAGCGTACTGCCCTTGAGCAGGCTCTTGAATCCGAGGCTCCGCCACGCCTCCACCGTGAATCCGGCCGGGTTGAAAATCCGCGCCAGTTCGTCATCGGTATGGGTGCCGATGGTCGCCGCGGCGATGGAGCCGGCGCTGGAGCCGGAAATCACCTTCGGCAACAGCCCCTCTGTCCATAGCGCCTTGATCACCCCCGAATGAAATAACCCCAGCGTGGCGCCGCCGCTGAGCATCAGCGCCGAGCGGCCGAAGCTCTGCCCGGTGCGCTCGAAAAAGAGTAGCTTGGGGAGCAGGGGAAACTCGGGGAAATCCTGATCGCACAGGTCGTCGAGCGTGGCGGCGACCTCGTCCAGGTACTCGGTTAGCAACCGCTTGGTACCAAACAAACAGTGAGAATAAAGCACCGGGTTGGCGATATTACCGAGATTACCGTGCAAGCCTTCATGCAAGGCGAACACCAGCCGGGGAATATCGCCATGCCGGCGCAGTGCGCGCAGTTCATTCAGCCGCGTCCGAATCAGTTGGTAGTCGTAATCCGGCGATTCTTCCTGTTCGCGCCAGTCAGCACCACCGGACAAGCGATCATGCTCTTGGGCCACCTCGCGCCAACCTGCGTAGTCGGTTGCATGCGCCATGGCTTCTTCACAACACTGTAAGGCTTTTCTATCCATCTTCACATTCGCTGTTGCCGCGATTCTGGGATGAAGAGCACCGATCCGCACCTTAAAAGGTGAGTCGGTCCCGTTGTCAGACCAGGTTTTCACATAGCAAAAAACCACGTTAAGCAGCATGTAAAAACCGGCTCACTTTGGCATCATCACCCACTTCGAGCCTGAATCGAGAGCACTGCTCCATGTCCCCCCTGACTCCTATCGGCTTCGTGTTCCGCCATCCACTGGTTTTTGCAGACCGTGTACTGCGTCATTTCCTCGCGCTCCTGAGCCTGGAGGCGGCCAGCATCATCATCATTCTGCTGGGTGCGCAGGTCATCGCCGAATACGAACTGTTGTCGCCGGAATTTGGCGGTGATTGCAGCGCATAGAGAGCCTGGTACAATTTTTCAGCCGCAAAACAAAAAGCCCACTATCGAGTGGGCTTTTTGAGGTAGGGTGCCTGGCGATGACCTACTTTAGCGTGAGTAGTGCTCACACGATCATCGGCGCGGCGCGGTTTCACGGGCGAGTTC
>JBDHRD010000094.1:0-12054 GCA_039807425.1 Candidatus Contendibacter sp.
GCGCCCAGATTGGCGGCGAAATGGCCGCCGGTTCTGGCCACGGTCTGGATCAGGAATTCGCGCAATTCATGCGCCAGGGTCGGCAGCCGCGCCTCCGGCAGCGCACGCAAATCCAGGGGAGTGTCGATCTGTTCCAGCAACGGAAAGGCGGATCCGGTGGTCATCGTGGGAAGTTCAGGCCAGTTCGCGGTGGTCGGGTAGCAGGATGGAATGGTCGAGCGACAGGTGCACGGTACTCAGCACGCACGCTCCACAAGATAGGAGGCGAGCCAGCGCAGCGGCTCGGCTTCAGGCCCCAGCGGTTGCAGGCTGGCCAATGCTTCCTCGTGCAACACCCGGGCATGTTCGCGGGCGCCGTCCAGCCCCAGCAGTGCTGGATAGGTAGGTTTGTCCAGCGCCCGGTCCGCGCCTGTGGTTTTACCCAGCGCGGCGGTATCGCCGATCACGTCGAGAATGTCATCGCGAATCTGGAAAGCCAGACCGATACATTTGGCGTACCGGTCCAAACGCTCCAGCACCGCCAACTCGACCGCCGGTTGACTGATCGCTCCCAGTAGCACGCTGGCGCGAATCAAAGCACCGGTTTTGTGGATATGCATGTTTTCCAGTTCGGCCAGGTTCAATTCCTGGCCAACCGCTGCCAGATCGATGGCCTGACCGCCTACCATACCGCGGGAACCGGCGGCTTGCGCCAGCACGCCCAGCATTCGCAAGCGAAGGGCCGAGTTGGCGACCATCGCTGCATCCTGCCCAAGCACCTGGAACGCCAGCGCCTGCAAGGCGTCGCCAGCCAGGATGGCCAGTGCCTCGCCAAAAGCTTTGTGGCAGGTGGGCTGACCATGGCGCAGATCATCGTTATCCATGGCCGGCAGATCGTCGTGGATCAGCGAATAGGCATGGATGAATTCCACCGCGCAGGCGGGACCATCGAGCGTTTCGGGTGCGGCGCCGACCGCGGCGCCGCTCAGGTAGACCAGTACCGGACGGATGCGCTTGCCGCCGCCCAGAACCGCATAGCGCATGGCTTGGTGCAAAGGGCCAGGATGCAGATCGGCCGCCGGCAATCGCTGGTCGAGCGCTCGAACCGCGCGGGCTTGATAACTCCCGATCAATTCTGCCGTCATCGCCGTCAACCTGCGAAAGCGGTAAATGGCGCGGCTTCCAACTGACCGTTGCGTTCGATCAATTGTTCCACTTTTTGCTCGGCTTCGCGCAGGGTATTCCGGCAGCTTCGCACCAGGGCGACGCCACGCTCGAAATGTTGCAAGGAATCCTCGAGAGTCAGCTCGCCCTGTTCGAGCCGCCCAACCAGGTTTTCCAATTCCACCAGCGCTGTTTCGAAAGGAAGGGGGGGATTTTTCTTGGCCGTCATGCCTGCCCGTCCGCTTTAGCAAACGCTTACGTTACCTTGCGGCCAGCAAACGGTCAATTTCATGCACGGAATTGGGGATGGGAAGACGAAAAAAAGGCCATTTCTGGCTGCTCTTTCGCTCGGACAGGCTGACCCCCCCGCAAGGGCCAGCCGTCCCAGGCAGACTGGAGTACAACCATCAAGCTGCAGGTTCGGTGATCCTGGCGGCGACCGACTCAGCCGACCGAACAACGCGAACCTTCTTCACTTTAGGGTCCGCCTCCGCCGCCTGGGTCAGTTCCTGAATGTTCTGACTCAACAAATCTATCTGCTGGAACAATTGCTGGATATCGTCGCGGCTGGGCACACCCAGGCGGCGCAGGGCGCGCGCCACTCGCGCCTGAAAAACTTCCTCCAATTTGTTCCACGCCCCGGTCGCCCTTTCGCGGATTTCCGCGACCTTGCCCTTCACGATCTCAACTTCGCCTGGCTCGATCTTCTCACCAGCGGTTTTCTTCATTTGCGCGTCCACGGCCTGTCCTTCCTGGACCAGGGTTTCAAAAAACCTGCCGCCCTCGTCCTGAGCCCTGGCGAACGCGCCAAGTCCAGCCAGCCAGATTTGGCGCGCGAAATCCCGAACGTTGTGGGTGAATTGGTTGTCCAGCAAATAGGCTTTCATATTGGGAGCCTCTCTATGCACTGCGCAAGACTGGCTTGCATGGTTAACATTCCTGACTTTGATCGTTCCGGAAACCGCGGCAAGCAGATCTGCCGGACGCCCTTCTTATTTAGGGAAATTAGCAGGAATAATTAGAGTACGCATACTAACCAGACGATTACGCTGCAAGCTGGCCCCGGCAACACACGGAGAACTTCAAGCGTCGCCCTGGGTAAACCGCACGATGCGGCGGCGATCCTGTTTGGTGGGTCGGCCAGGCAACTGGAGCCGGGGAGGACGCTCCAGCCGTCTTTGCTCGCGCAAGGCTTCGCGCCGCTGGCGGCTGTCGGCGGTCTCCTCATACAACAACGCCGCCACGCTGGCAGGACCGCGCCGCTCGCTCAGCCCCGTGACGGCGATCAGATATTCCTCGGGGCCGCGCTGGATTCGCAGCATTTCCCCCACGCGAACGGGATGAGACGGTTTGCAACGCTGGCCCCGCGCGTGGACCTTGCCACCCGCAACCGCTTCAGCAGCCAGAGTCCGCGTCTTGAAGAAGCGCGCCGCCCACAGCCATTTATCCAGCCGGACCCGCTCCACCGCGCCGCTGGTCACCGCTGGCCGCCCGACTCCGGCCCCGACAGTTATCTCCTTCAACCTTGGTCCAGCCCTCCTGACAGGTTACCCGAGCCGCGCTTCGAGCGCGGTTCGTCGTCCGGCAGGGTAATGTTCAATTCCAGCACTTCGTAACCGCCTTCGCGATCCAGATGCACCTTGATTTGGCTCTGGTCCACCGGCACGTATTTACGCACCACCTCCAGCAGTTCCTTCTTGAGCGCTGGCAAATAGTCGGGGCTGCCACGGCGACCGCTGCCCCGTTCGTGTGCGACGATGATTTGTAACCGTTCCTTGGCCAGAGCGGCCGATCTGTTCGGCGACGCGCGGAAGATGTCGAGCAGGCCCATGGTTCAACCCCCGCCAAACAGACGTTTCAGAAATCCCTTTTTCTGGGGGGTGATAAACCGATGCGGCAGGTTTTTGCCCAGGAAACGATCCACCAGATCGCCATAGGCGGTGCCGGCGTCGCTGCCATCCTCCAGAATCACCGGGACACCGGCATTCGAAGACTGCAAGACGGTTTGTGATTCCGGAATCACCCCCAGCAGGGGGATACCCAGAATCTCCAGTACGTCCTCCACGCTGAGCATATCGCCCCGGTCAGCGCGCTCGGGCGCATAGCGCGCCAGCACCAGATGCTCCTTGACCGGTGGATCGCCCTGCTCGGCGCGGCGCGAGCGACTGGCCAGAATGCCGAGGATGCGGTCGGAATCGCGCACCGACGACACCTCCGGATTGGTTACCACCAGTGCCTCGTCCGCGAAATACAGCGCCATCAGCGCGCCCCGCTCGATGCCCGCCGGCGAGTCGCAGACGATGTATTCGAAACTCTGCCGGAGTTCGTTCAGCACCCGGTCCACCCCTTCCTTGGTCAGCGCCTCCTTGTCGCGGGTCTGCGAAGCTGGCAGGATGTGGAGATTCTCCACGCGCTTGTCGCGAATCAGCGCCTGGTTGAGATTGGCCTCGCCGTTGATGATGTTGACGAAGTCGTATACCACCCGGCGTTCGCAGCCCATGATCAAATCCAGGTTGCGCAAGCCCACGTCGAAATCAATTACTACGGTCCGATAGCCGCGCTGGGCCAGCCCGGTGGCGAAACTGGCGCTGGTTGTGGTCTTGCCCACGCCTCCCTTGCCGGAAGTCACAACGATGACGGTAGCCAAGTTGTCATCTCACTAAAGTTGCAATTAGAAGATTAATAAAAATTATTATGCTGTACTACATTACCATGGAAGGTTAACGGGTCAGGTGATCAATGACCAGTTGGTCGTCCTCCAGATGAATCTGCACGGCCTTGCCCAGGTCGGTGGAATCGAGTTGTTCGCTGATGCGATAACGGCCCGCGATTGAAATCAGTTCCGCTTCCAGGCTCTGGCAGAAAATCCAGGTCTCGACATCGCCTTTCACTCCCGCCAGGGCACGGCCCCGCAGCGCGCCGTAGATGTGAATATTGCCATCGGCGATGACCTCGGCGCCGGCGCTAATCGTGCCCAGTACGATTAAATCACCGTCCGCAGCGTAGAGCTGCTGGCCGGATCGAACCGGATGGTGGATGAGCCGGTTGCGAATCGGCAGTGGCTCGGTCCGCTCGGGTTTTTTGACGGTGCTGGCGGAACGGCTGTCGGACAGCACCGGCAACCTCGCCTGACGGGCGACCGCCTGAAGTTCCGGGCTGCCGTTGCGGATACCCACCGGCGCCATACCATGCTCCCGCAGCAATTCGTACAGTCCGTTGAAATCCACCCCATCCAGACCGTTGGGGGGGTCCGTCACCCCCTCCAGATCGATCACGACCGGGGTATTGTTGAAAAAGCTGGGCGCCTGCTTGATCTTCTCCACCAGATGGCGTTCGATGGCGGTTCGATCCAGTTGGAACAGATGCAGGACGGTCAGGGTGAACAGGCTACCCTTGAGTTCGAAGGGCGGGATACTTTCGCCGACGAAGCGGAGAGATCGCAGCAGCATGGCGGTACGGGAGTTCTGGGTCTGAACGATGGAGGATGGTCCGCGTTATTCCACACGCCTGCCGCTACGGTAAATCCCCGCAGCGGCGGGCTCGGCCAGTCCTATCCCTAGTGGTCGTGGCCATGCGCGTGGACGTGGCCATGAGCCAGTTCCTGCGCGGTCGCATCGCGCACCTCCAGCACGTCCACTGCAAAATGCAGATTCTTGCCCGCCATCGGATGGTTGGCGTCCAGCGTCACCACCTGGTCGTTCACGCCGACCACGGTAAAATTCAGAATGCCGTGGGCGCCCTGACCCTGGACCTGCATCCCCACCTGAATGTCCTCACCGGGTGGAAACTGGTCGCGCGGCGCCTCGAAGACCGCCTGCGGATCGTATTCGCCGTAACCGTCGGCAGGCGTCACATGGATTGCCGAGCTGTACCCCGCCTCACAACCCGCCAGTGCGTTCTCCAATCCGGGGATGATGTTGCCGTGACCATGCAGGTAGGTAAAAGGCTCGCCTCCACGGCTGGAATCGAGTTGAACACCCAGGTCGTCGGTGAGAGTGTAGTGCAGGGACACGACCCTGCCGTGGACTGCTTTCATGGCAAATACCTGTGGGCTGAAAACGAGCTTTACTATAGAGCATCTTGCCTACATTCGCCGCAAAAAACCGCGCAAGCGCATTAGCGCATTATGGTTTGTTCGGATGCAGTGCCTATACTGGAGTTGCTGTCCATTAAAATTCAGGGGGGGTTTACGCCATGCCCGCCATCGCGTCCCGCGCCGGTCGGTCGTTCATCGCATCCTGGGTATTCGCTGGTTTGCTGGGGCTCGGCGGCTGCGCGACGCCGCCCCCCTCCTCGCATGATCCGCACGCCACCACGCGCCAGCGTATTGTCGGCGCCGCCGAGCGGATGGTCGGAACCCCCTATGTCCTGGGTGGCGAATCGCCGGCCGGGGTAGATTGCAGCGGCCTGGTGCAGTACACCTACCAGCAGGTGGGCATCCGGGTGCCGCGCACTACAGTAAAACAGTTCCAGGCTGGACGATTTCAGCGCCAGGTGTTGCCGGGCGATTTGCTGTTCTTCCGCACCGACGGCAGCGGCCAGGTTTCCCATGTGGGCATCTACGCGGGTGGTGGAAAGATGATCCATGCGTCCTCGGGCAGCGGCCGGGTGCGCAAGGTCAGCCTGGGCCAGCCGTACTGGCGACAGCGCATGGCCGGCGGCGCGACCTTCCTGGGCGCCGGAACTCCACCGATAACCCAGCGTTCATCGTTGGACCATGGTCCGAATGGCTGAATGCCCGATCCGGGGGTTTTTCCACCCGCTATGGGCCGAGCGTCATGACCCGTTCGCCGGCGTCGAAGATGGCCAGCGTGCCGGGCTGCATCACCGTCCACGCTTCGTTATCGGTCAGCGGCCGGGTCGCCACCACGGTCACCACGTCGGCGGGCGTGGTCTCCCGCTGAAAATCCACCGTCATGTCGGCGTCCGTCAATCGGGCCTCGCCGAATGGCGCCCGCCGGGTCAGCCACGACAGTTGGGTGCCGCAATGGGCGTAGAGTTGCCGGGCATCGCTGAGCAGGAAATTGAAGACGCCGCGCGGGTTCAGTTCCCGGGCCAGGGCATGAAGGTGCCGCCATAGCATCTCCGCCCGGCGCGGTGGTTCGGGAAAGCGGGCGCGAATCCGGTCCAGCAGCCAGCAGAAAGCGTGTTCGCTGTCGGTGCCGCCGATGGGCCGGTAAAAATCGAGCGGCAATCGCTTTACACCCCGCAACTGACCGTTGTGGGCGAACACCCAGTGCCGGCCCCACAATTCGCGGCTGAAGGGATGGGTGTTCTCCAGACAGACCCGCCCCCGATTAGCGCGGCGGATATGGCTGATCACGATCAGGCTCTTGATGGGATAACGCTGCACTAGCCGGGCGATTTCCGATTCAGCGCTGGGGTTGGGGTCGTGAAAGGTCCGGCAGCCGCGCCCTTCGTAGAAAGCGATGCCCCAGCCGTCGCGGTGCGGGCCGGTCTTGCCGCCGCGCTGCATCAGCCCGGTGAAGCTGAAGCAGATGTCGGTGGGTACGTTGGCGCTCATCCCGAGCAACTCGCACACGATCAACCCTCCCGTTCAGCTCCAGCGCGGCCCCAGCACCGATGACCCACCCGGTGAGGCCATGCCCCGCGCCCGGCGGACGTGGTCCAGAAACGGATTGGTGCGCAGTTCCTCATCCAGCGTGGTGACCGGGCCATGGCCGCTGCACACCAGCAGATGGCCGGGCAATTCCAGCAGACGACTGAGGCTGGCCTGCATCTGTTCCGGGTCACTCATCGGAAAGTCGGTGCGGCCGATGCTGCCGGCAAACAGAGTGTCGCCGACGAAGATGTAGGTATCGTCGTAGTAGCAGCCCTGACCGGGGGTGTGACCCGGCGTGGACAGGAAGTGAAAGCGCAGTTCGCCGACTTCGATGATGTCGCCATCGTGAACTTCCCGATCAATCCGCCCACCGGGCCGGTCGAAATCGGCCATGCCAAACAGCAACGAGCCTTGTTGCGGCAGGGTGTCGAACATCGGCCGCTCCAGCGCCGGCAGAACCGTCAGCGCCTCGGGGAATTCCCGCTGCACGTCGGCCAGTCCGCCGGCGTGATCAAAATGGGCGTGGGTCAGCAGGATCGCCCGCAAATCCGGCCGGGGCTTCAGGTTCGCCAAGGCGTTGGCTAGTTGCGGTCCGTCGCCAGTGTCCACCACGGCGCATTGGCCGGTGGCGGGATCTTCGAGCAGATAGGCGTTGACCTGGAACGCGCCCAGGGTCAGACAGCGGACTTTCATGACAGGCTCTCGATGATGTGGTTTTCAAGCCGGCGGATCCGCCGTTCCGACACCGCCCAGCCGCAGACGGTCATGCCGGCGCGCTGGGTGGAACACGGGTCGCCGGTGCGCAGGGGATGCCAGTCCGGCAACGGCTGGCCCTCGGCTCGCAACCGGTAGGCGCACGTCGCCGGCAACCAGCGGACGAGCCGCACTTCAGCGGGGGTCAGTTGCACGCAGTCAGGCACCCAGCGAAGGCGGTCGGGGTAGCGGCTGCACCGGCCCGTGGTCAAATCCAGCAGCCGGCAGGCGACGTTGGTGTGGAACAATTCACCCGTGTCCTCGTCTTCCAGCTTGCGCAGGCAGCATTTGCCACAGCCGTCACACAACGCTTCCCATTCGGCTTGGGTGAGTTGGGCGAGGGTTTTGGTTTCCCAAAACGGGGATTCGGCGCTCATGGGCGAAGGCGGGGAACGCGAATTCAGGGACACCGCCGGGAGCATCCCCGATCCGGGCGCTCAGGTGGTAATGTACTCGCGCAGGGCCTGCGCTTCCTGGGCGGTTTCTTCCAGCTTGGCCTTGACCAGGTCGCCGATGGAAACCACGCCGATCATCTTGCCGTCGTCATCGACCACCGGCATGTGGCGGAAGCGCTTGGCGGTCATGATGGCCAGGACTTCACTGACCATTTCACCCGGCTTGCCGGTCGTCATCGCGCAAGTCATGCAAGGCCGAATCGACATCTTGGCGAAATCGGTCCGGCCCTCGGCGCACAGGGTCAGCACGTCGCGCTCGGTGAAAATGCCCGCCGGCGAGCCGTCGGCGTTCGGCACTATCACCGAACCCACCTTATGATCATTCATGGCGCGGATGGCGTCGGCGACGGTGGCCGAGGCCGGCACGGTGACGGGCTGGCCGCCTTTCTTCTTCAGGATTTCCTTCAACAACATCATGTTCGAATACCCCCCTGGAGTGAGTTGGCAACAGGCTGACAGAGCAAGTCTGCCAATAATTTAGCAAATTTATCGGTTTTAGCCAGCCATGGGAACGGGCCGGCGGCGCGCTTCCCCCGGAAAAGCGGCGAAGCATCCGCGCGCACCCGTGAAGATCAGCGCCCGAGCGCCAGCAACAATCCATTCAAGCGCTTCACGAAACTGGCCGGATCTTCCAATTGCCCGCCTTCGGCCAGCACGGCCTGCTCGAACAACAGGTTGGTCCAGTCGCCGAATCGGCCAGCATCCGGCTCGTCCTTCAAGCGCGCGATCAGCGAGTGGGTGGGATTCAGTTCCAGATACGGCTTGCTCACCGGCACGTTTTGGCCCGCTTCACGCAACAGTCGCTCCAGATGGGCGCTGAGCGCGTAGTCGTCCACCACCAGACAGGCCGGCGAATCGGTCAGCCGCGAGGAAATCCGCACTTCCTTGACCTTGTCGCCCAAAACCTCCTTAACCCGCGCCAGCAAATCCTTGAACTGATCCTCGGCCTGCTTTTGCTCCTGCTTTTCCTCCTCCGAGGCGATTTTGTCCAGGTCCAGCGCGCCCTTGGCCACCGACTGGAACTGTTTACCTTCGAATTCGGTCAGGTGCGACATCAGCCACTCGTCCACCCGGTCGGTCAGCAACAGCACCTCCAGGCCCTTCTTGCGGAAGACTTCCAGGTGGGGGCTGTTTTTGGCGGCGGCGAAGCTGTCGGCGACGATGTAGTAAATCTTGTCCTGACCTTCGTTCATCCGCCCGAGATAATCGGCCAGCGATACGGTTTGCTCGGCGCTGTCGGCATGGGTCGAGGCGAAGCGCAGCAGCTTGGCGATCTGCTCGCGGTTGCCGTAATCCTCCGCTGGCCCTTCCTTGAGCGCCCGGCCGAACTCTTTCCAGAACTTGCCGTACTTTTCGGCGTCGTTCGCGGCCAGGTCTTCCAGCAGACCCAGCACCTTTTTAACCGAACCGGCGCGGATGCCGTCCACCACCTTGCTGCTTTGCAGGATTTCGCGGGAGATGTTGAGCGGCAGGTCGTTGGAATCGATCACGCCGCGCACGAAGCGCAGGTAGCGCGGCATCAGGTGTTCGGCGTCGTCCATGATAAACACCCGCTGCACATACAGTTTGACGCCGTGGCGCTGTTCGCGATCCCACAGGTCGAAGGGCGCGCGGCCGGGCAGGAACAGCAGCGAGGTGTACTCCAGCTTGCCTTCGACCCGGTTGTGGGTCCAGGCCAGCGGGTCCTCGAAATCGTGGCCGACGTGCTTGTAGAACTCCTTATATTCCTCTTCCTTGATCTCCTGCTTGGGCCGCGCCCACAGCGCCGCCGCCTGATTGATCCGCTCGTCCTCGATCTTCGGCGGTGCGTCCTTGTCCTCGCTGTATTTCTGCACCGGCATGATCACCGGCAGGGTGATGTGATCGGAATACTTGGTGATGATCGAGCGCAACTGCCACTCGTTCAGCAGATCTGCATCCTCTTCGCGCAGGTGCAGGGTCACTTCAGTACCGCGCGTGGGTTTCTCGATGGTTTCCAGGGTGTATTCGCCCTCGCCGTTGGATTCCCAGAGCACGCCATGCTCCGGTCCCATCCCGGCGCGGCGGGTGCGCAACGTGACCTGGTCGGCGACGATGAAGCTGGAATAGAAGCCAACGCCGAACTGGCCAATCAGACGGGCATCCTTGGCCTGATCGCCGGTCAGCTTCTGCATGAACTGGCGAGTGCCGGAACGGGCGATGGTGCCGATATTGTCGATGACCTCCTGCCGGTCCATGCCGATGCCGTTATCGGCCACGGTAATGGTGCGGGCGTCCTTGTCGAAGCTGACCCGGATTTTCAGGTCGGGATCGCTTTCGTACAGAGCGCTGTCGGTCAAGGCTTCGAAGCGCAGCTTGTCGCAGGCGTCGGAGGCGTTGGAAATCAGTTCGCGGAGAAAGACTTCCTTGTGGGAATACAGGGAATGAGCGACCAGGCGCAGCAGTTGCTGCACCTCGGCCTGAAACCCAAGGGTTTCCTTGTGCGCTTCGACAGTCATGGGGAACAGACTCCTGGATGGGGGTTCACGGGTTTGGAGTCCGATATGCGGGCAAGCGGCGGGATTTCAAGGCAGCGCGTTTCCCAATCGTTCAGTTTGGGCTAAGCTGGTTACCAATTTCTTTGCTCATCAGGAGGTTAGCCATGCCCTTGGCTTGCCCTGAAACCGCTTTCACCGCTGAGGATTATCTGGCCTGGGAGGAGCGCAGCCCCAGAAAACATGACGGCTATCCGGGTTCGACCATTGCGCCCTCATGCCGCAACAACCAGCGCTTGATCGCCAATGGATCGCCAGTCACCGCGCCGGCATAACCCCCCAACCCTTGCTGCCCTACCACCCGATGACAGGGAATCAGAATCGGCAGGGGATTGGTGCGGCAGGCGCCGCCGATGGCGCGGGCGGCGCTATCGAGTTGTCGCGCCAAGTCACCGTAGGTCAGCACGGTTCCCGCTGGAATCGCTTGCAGCGCCGCCCAGACCCGTTGCTGGAACGCCGTCCCACGCGGCGCCAGTGGAACCGTGAACCGATGGCGCGGATCGCGGAAATAGGCTTCCAGTTGCGCGACCACGACGGTGGTCGCGGCATCCGCCGGCGGCTGTTCGGGCGTATCGGCGGCCAGATAATCCAGTTCGGTAACAGCATCGCCCACCGTGCGGATGCCGATTCGACCCAGCGGCGTCGCCATCACAGCCTGATAAGAGAAATTCGCCGTCATCATGGTCAATCCTCGTGCGGAACATAGCGCAACCAGTCGCAACTGGCGTCGCCATAGACAATGAAGTAAGGATTTAACAACGATTCGCGGGTGTTGTAGCGCAACGGCTTCCCCGTTTCCGCAGACACCACTTGACCACCAGCGACTTCGACAATGGCTTGCGCGGCGGCGGTATCCCATTCCGAGGTCGGGCCAAGCCGGGGATACACGTCCGCGATGCCTTCCGCCACCTGACAAAACTTGAGCGAACTGCCGATGGTGACCAACTGGTGCGCGCCCAGCCTGGCGACAAACTTTTGCAAACCTGGCCCGCCATGCGACCGGCTGCCAACGACCCGCATCGGTTCGCCAGCCCGTAGCGGCTTGACCGCGATCGACCGCGGCGGCCAGCCCGGTTCCTCGCGGAACGCGCCGAAACCCCGGGCCGCGAAGTAGCACAACCCCGTCACCGGAACCCGCACTACGCCCAGCACCGGCTCATGCTCCTCGATCAGGGCGACGTTGACGGTAAACTGGCCGTTGCGCTGGATAAATTCCTTGGTGCCATCCAGCGGGTCCACCAGCCAGTAGCGCCGCCAGCACGACCGTTCGGCGAACGGGACAGCGGACGATTCCTCGGACAGGATGGGAATGTTCGGGGTCAGGCGTTGCAGTCCGGCGATGATCGCGTGATGCGCGGCCAGATCGGCGGCGGTCAGCGGACTGTCATCCTCCTTGGCGGTCGCGTCGAACGCCGTGGCGTAAACCTCCAGGATGTGGGCGCTGGCCTCCGTCGCCAGCGCCCGCACCGGTTCCAGCCAGTCTACCCATTCATCGCGCATCATCGATTTCTCCACGCCCCCCAATAAAAAAGGGTAGCCCTAGTAGGCTGCCGCAAAAGTTTTGATAGGTTGGGGTGGATGCCCTATAGTGGGGTCAACAGGAGGAAACCCCATGGTGCACAAATAC
>JBDHRD010000095.1:0-11963 GCA_039807425.1 Candidatus Contendibacter sp.
GCCCAGCCGCCCGAAGAAGTGCAGGACGCCTTCGCCGACGCGATCAAGGCGCGCGAGGACGAGCAGCGGTTGAAGAATGAGGCCGAGGCCTACGCCAACGAGGTGATTCCCCGGGCGCGCGGTCAGGCGGCGCGACGGTTGCAGGAGGCGGCGGCCTACAGGGAGCAGGCCATCGCTCAAGCCCAGGGCGAAGCCAGCCGGTTCGAGCAATTGCTGGGGGCCTATGAAAGGGCGCCGGAAGTGACCCGCGAGCGGTTGTATCTGGAAACCCTGGAAACCGTCCTGTCACGCTCCAGTAAGGTGCTGGTGGACGTGAAGGGAACCAACAACCTGTTGTACCTGCCGCTGGATCGCCTGCTCAAGTTGGGGGAAGCGCTGGAAACGACCGGTGGAAAACCCGGTGGTGGTGCTGCGGTCGAACCAGCGCCAGCGGCCTCGACCACGGCCGATGACAACGCGGCGGTCAGCCGCTTGCGCGATTTGAATCGCAGCCGGGAGGTGCGCTGATGGCTTTGTCGCAATGGCCGATGTCTCGTAATCTAACGTTGGGCGTACTCGGCGCCGTGGTGGCGTTGCTGGCGATGTCGCTGTTTACGGTGGACGAAACTCAAACCGCCATCCGTTTCCAGTTGGGCGAGATCGTCCAGGCCAACTACAAGCCCGGCCTGCATTGGAAATGGCCGCTGATCAACAACGTCCGCAAGTTCGACCGCCGGCTGCAAACTCTGGACATCGAACCGGAACGGTTCCTCACCGCCGAGAAGAAAAACGTAATCGTGGATTCGTTCGCCATGTGGCGGATCGAGGACGTGCGTCAGTTCTACACCCGGGTCAGCGGCGACCCCAACCAGGCCAACGTGCGGCTCGATCAGATCATCAAGGATGGTCTACGCAACGAGTTCGGCAAGCGCACCATTCAGGAAGTGGTGTCAGGTGACCGCGACCAAATCATGGAAACCCTGAGCCAGTTGCTCCGGGAGCAGGCCAAGCCGTTGGGCATCGCCGCCGTGGACGTGCGAATCAAGCGGATTGATCTGCCGCCGGATGTCAGCAATTCGGTGTTCAGCCGGATGAAGGCCGAGCGGTTGCGGGTAGCCAAAGACTTCCGCTCCCGGGGTGGCGAGGCCGCCGAACGCATCCGCGCCGACGCCGACCGGCAGAGCACGGTCTTGCTGGCCGAGGCCTATCGCGATGCCGAACGCCAGCGCGGCGAGGGCGACGCCCAGGCCACCGACATCTATGCCCAAGCTTATGGCAGGAATCGGGATTTCTACAGCTTCCACCGCAGCCTGGCAGCCTACCGGCAGAGCTTCCATTCGAAGGACGACGTACTGGTCGTGCAGCCGGAGGGTTCCCAGTTCTTCCGTTTCTTCAATCAGTCGCAATGACCCGGGCTGCTCGCCAGACAGAAGATGGCGCCGCGCCGCCGACCGAATACCGCCATGTGGGATGAACTGCTGGCGGCGTTCGGATTGATGCTGGTGCTGGAAGGCATCATGCCATTTCTTAATCCGCGCGCCCTGCGCCAGACGTTGCTGCGCATGGCCCAACTGGAGGATCGCACGTTGCGGTTCGCCGGTCTGGCCAGCATGGCGCTGGGCCTGCTGGTGCTGTATTGGTTTCGCTGAAACCTTCCCCAGGTTTGTTCGCCACCCTGCTGACTTGCAAGCCATCCCCATGACTGCCGAAGATCGCTGGCTGTTGCCCGAAGGCATCGAGGAAATTCTGCCCCCCGCCGCCGGCCGGCTGGAACGGTTGCGCTGCCGGTTGCTGGATTTATACGCCAGTTGGGGCTACGAACTGGTGATTCCACCGCTGATCGAGTTTCTGGAATCGCTACTGACGGGAACGGGCAATGACCTGGAGTTGCAGACCTTCAAGCTGACCGATCAGCTCAGCGGCCGGATGATGGGAGTGCGCGCCGACATGACCCCCCAGGTCGCGCGGATCGATGCTCACCTGCTCAAGCGTGGCGGGCCGGTGCGGCTGTGCTACATGGGCACGGTGCTGCGCACCCGCGCCGACGGCTTCGGCGGCTCCCGCAGCCCGTATCAGGCCGGCGTGGAGCTGTACGGCCATTGCGGGCACGAGAGCGATCTGGAAGTGTTGACGCTGATGCTGGAAACCCTGGCGGCGGCGGGCGTCGGCGGGGTGCATCTGGATTTGGCGCACGTGGCGATCTTCCGCGAACTGGCGCGACAGGCTGGACTGGACCCGGAACGCGAGGCGCTGCTGTTCGAGGCGCTGCAACGCAAGGCGCTGCCCGAAATTCATCAGCAACTGGCGGCCTGGGCGCCGCCGGCGCCGCATGGCGAACCATTGCTGGCGCTGGCCGAACTGAACGGCGGGCTGGAGACGCTGGATGAGGCGGAAGTCCGGCTAACGTCCGCCGGCGAGGGCGTCCGCGCGGCGCTGGCGACATTGCGGCAGTTAATCGCGGCCTTACGGCGACAGTGGCCGGAACTGCCGATTCACGTCGATCTGGCGGAACTGCGGGGCTACCACTACCACACCGGTGTGGTGTTCGCCGCCTATGCGCCGGGGCAGGGGCAGGCGGTGGCGCAGGGTGGCCGGTACGACGAGATCGGCCAGGTGTTTGGTCGCGCCCGGCCCGCGACCGGTTTCAGCACCGATCTGGCGACCCTGCTGCTCCTGGACTCCGCGCCGGCGCCGGCCAAGGCGGGTATCTACGCGCCAGCGGTCGCGGATGCCGCGCTGGATCGATGCGTGGTCCAGTTGCGTGGCCGGGGCGAACGGGTGATCCGGGAGTTGCCCGGTGTGGCGGTGGAACCGGTAGAATTGGGTTGTGATCGGATTCTGGCGCAACGGGAGGAGGAATGGGTGGTGATCCCGTTGCCATTCCAAGCTCCCCTCGTTCCTGATGGGAGAGAGGGGTTGGGGTCGGGTGAAATAGGGAGCTGACATGGGCAAGAATGTAGTCGTCATCGGCGCGCAGTGGGGCGACGAGGGCAAGGGCAAGGTGGTGGATCTGCTCACCACGAATGCGGCGGCGGTGGCGCGGTTCCAGGGCGGGCACAACGCCGGGCATACGCTGGTGACCGGCGGCCAGAAGACTGTGCTGCACCTGATCCCGTCGGGCATTTTGCATGAAGGCGTGGCGTGCCTGATCGGCAACGGCGTGGTGCTGTCGCCGGCGGCGCTGCTGACCGAGATCGACCGGCTGGAAACGCGGGGCGTGGACGTGATGGCGCGGCTGCGGATCAGCGAAGCCTGTCCGCTGATCCTGCCCTATCACGTCGCGCTGGATCAAGCCCGCGAGAAAGCGCGCGGCGCGCGGGCCATCGGCACCACCGGGCGCGGTATCGGCCCGGCCTACGAGGACAAGGTCGCGCGGCGGGCGGTGCGGCTGGGCGATCTGTTCGACCGGGAACGCTTCGCCGCCAAGCTGAGCGAAGTGATGGATTTCCACAACTTCGTGTTGCAGCACTATTTTCAGACGGATCCCGCTGATTTTCAGCAGGTTCTCGACGAAACGCTGGCGATGGGCGAGCGCCTGTGGCCGCTGGCGGCGGATGTCACCGTGCTGCTGGAGGCCCACCGCCGGCGCGGCGACAACGTGCTGTTCGAGGGCGCGCAGGGCGCGATGCTGGACATCGACCACGGCACCTATCCCTATGTGACCTCCTCCAACACCACCGCCGGCGGTGCGGCTACCGGGACCGGATTGGGACCACGCTATCTGGATTACGTGCTAGGCATCGCCAAGGCTTACACCACCCGCGTCGGCGGCGGGCCGTTCCCGACCGAGTTGTTCGACGCGACTGGCGACTATCTGACCGAACGCGGCCACGAGTTTGGCTCGACCACGGGCCGGCGGCGGCGGTGCGGCTGGTTCGACGCCGTGGCCCTGCGTCGTTCCATTGCGAACAACAGCGTTTCGGGGTTGTGCGTGACCAAGCTGGACGTGCTGGACGGTCTGGAGCACATCCGGCTGTGCGTGGGCTACCAGTGCGGAACGGAGCGGTTGGACCATGCGCCGCTGGGTGCGGAGGCGCTGGCGGCCTGCGAGCCGATTTACGAGGAAATGCCGGGCTGGCGGGATTCCACCGTGGGCGTGAAGCATTACGAGGATCTGCCGGCCAACGCCCGCGCTTATCTGCGGCGGATCGAAGCGTTGACCGACACGCCCATCGACCTCATTTCCACCAGCCCGGACCGGGCCGACACCATCGTCTTGCGGGATCCGTTCGTCGAGTGAGCGGGACGGAAATAGAAAAAGCCCGGCTTTCGACCGGGCTTTTTTAATCTGGTGCCGAAGAGAGGACTTGAACCTCCACTGGGTTACCCCAACTAAGACCTGAACCTAGCGCGTCTACCAATTCCGCCACTTCGGCTGAGTGGCTGTCGCGCCGCTTGCGGCGACGACGGGAGCGAACTATACGGATTGCCTTCCGGACTGTCAATCCGCTCTCCTTCACGTTTTGACAACCTTTTACAAGAGCTTCAATGACCAATAAAAAACAGGGCTCCTGGCGCCAACTTGACCCTTTTCTGGCCCGGGAACAGGAAAAATATGGTGGCCAGGCCGCGCCCAGCCGGGAATTCATCCTGCACTATCTGGAAGAGCGGGGCATGCCGCTTACCCTGGACGAGCTTTGCGCCGAATGGCGGCTGGAACGCGAGTGGGAAATCGAGGCTTTGTCCCGCCGCCTGCGGGCGATGGAGCGCGACGGCCAACTGATCCGCAACCGCCGTAAAGGCTACGGGCCGGTCGCCAAGATGAATCTGGTGACCGGTCGGATCATTGGCCACTCCGAGGGTCATGGCTTCCTGATTCCCGACGAAGGTGGCGACAGTCTGTTCCTGTCGCCCCGCCAGATGCGCAAACTGCTGCACGGCGACCGGGCGGTGGCGCGGGTGATCGGCGTGGACTACCGGGGCCGGCGCGAGGGTGCGGTGGTCGAGGTGCTGGAGCGCAACACCGAAACCGTGGTGGGGCGATTCTGCGAGGAGCGCGGCGCCTGTTTCATCATCCCCGACAACAAGCGGATCAATCAGGACATCATGGTGCCGCCCGACGGGCGTGGTGAAGCACGGGCCGGCCAGATCGTGATCGTCGAACTGATCGAGCAACCCAGCTCTCAAAACCGGCCGCTGGGCCGGGTCAGGGAAGTGCTCGGCGAGCACATGGCGCCGGGCATGGAAGTGCGCATCGCCATCGCCAGTCACGGCATTCCGGTGGAATGGCCGGAAGTGGTCCAGGCGGAAGCCCGCCAGCATGGCGAGACCGTCCCGGAGTCCGCCAAGCAGGGCCGCTGGGATTTGCGCGCCACGCCGCTGATGACGATTGACGGCATCACGGCACGTGATTTCGATGACGCGGTTTACTGCGAGCAGCGCGGGAACAACTGGCGGCTGCTGGTAGCGATTGCCGACGTGTCCTGGTACGTGCGGCCGGGCACGGCGCTGGACCGCGAAGCGCGGCGGCGCGGCAACTCGGTCTATTTCCCCGACCGGGCCATTCCGATGCTGCCGGAGGCGCTGTCCAACGGCCTGTGTTCGCTCAATCCCAAGGTGGATCGGCTGTGCCTGGTCTGCGAAATGACCCTCAACGCCGAGGGCCGCATCATCCGGTCGCGTTTCGCCGAGGCAGTCATGCGCTCCCACGCCCGGCTGACCTACGACACGGTGGCGGCCATCGTCGCCGACCGCGATCCCCGGCTGCGCGCGGAGTACGCCGGGCTGGTTCCGCATCTGGATCGCTTGCACGAACTCTACCAACTTTTGCGGGCGACACGGGAACAGCGGGGGACCCTGGATTTCGATACCCAGGAAACCGTCATCGAGTACAGCGTGGACCGCAAGATCGAGCGCATCCTGCCGACCGAACGCAACGACGCTCACCGCTTGATCGAGGAGTGCATGATCGCCGCCAACGTGGCGGCGGCCCGGTTTCTGGAACGGCAGAAGATGCCGGGCTTGTACCGCATCCACGAAGGGCCGACCGAGGAGCGGCTGAACAAGCTGCGCGCCTTTCTGGGCGAATTGGGGCTGGGGCTGGGCGGCGGCGATCGACCTTCGCCGCTGGACTACACCCGGCTGCTGGAACGGGTCCGCGACCGGCCCGACACCCATCTCATCCAGACCGTGATGCTGCGTTCGCTGGCCCAGGCAATCTACAGCCCCGGCAACGTTGGCCATTTCGGTCTGGCGCTGGACGCTTACGCGCACTTTACTTCGCCGATTCGCCGCTATCCCGACCTGCAGGTGCATCGCGCCATTCGCCACGCCCTCAACGGTGGCAAGCCAGCAAATTTTTCCCACACCCACGCCGAACTGGTCGGGCTGGGCGAGCATTGCTCGATGACCGAACGGCGGGCGGATGAGGCGGTGCGCGATGCGCTGGAATGGCTCAAATGCGAGTTCATGCTGGACAAGATCGGGCAGGTGTTTGACGGCATCATCACCGGGGTCGCCAGCTTCGGCCTGTTCGTGGAATTGCGCGGGGTATTCGTGGAAGGGCTGGTGCATGTCACTTCACTGCGGAATGATTATTACCACTTCGATCCGGTGGGTCATCGCCTGCACGGCGAACGTTCCGGCCAGGTCTACCGGTTGGGCGACCGATTGACGGTGCGGGTTGTTCGGGTGGATCTGGACGAGCGCAAGATCGATTTCGAGCCGGTCGAGAACGAGCGCCGTGAAACCGGCCGACGCAACCGGTATCCGCGCCGGCGACGGGTGGAGTGAGATCGTGGGCGAGACCTTGATTCACGGACTGCACGCGGTGGCGGCGGCGCTGAACCATGAACCGGAACAGGTGCGTGGGCTGTGGCTGGAACGCCAGCGCCGCGATAGACGGATGCAAGTCCTGCTCGATCAGGCGGCCGGACATGGCGTGGCGATTCAGTGGGCCGACCGGGCGGAACTGGACCGGCTCAGCGGTGGCGCGCGTCATCAGGGCGTCATCGCGCGGCTGGAGGTTCGTGCGCGGGGCCACGGCGAAGCGGATTTGTCGCAATTGTTGGCGGCGGCGCCGAGGCCGGCTCTGCTGCTGGTGCTGGACGGGGTGCAGGATCCGCACAATCTCGGCGCCTGCCTGCGCAGCGCGGCGGCAGCGGGGGCCCATGCGGTGATCGCACCCGCTGACCGCGCTGCCGGCCTGAACGCGACCGTGCGCAAGGTGGCCAGCGGGGCGGCAGAAATCGTCCCGTTCGTGCCCGTCACCAATCTGGCGCGGACCCTGCGCGGTTTGCAGGAGCAGGGCGTGTGGATCGTCGGCGCGGCGGGCGAGGCAGAAGAGGCGTTGTACGCCGTGGATTTCACTCTGCCGACTGCTATCGTGCTGGGTGCGGAGGAGAAGGGATTGCGCCGGCTGACCCGCGAGGTCTGCGACCGACTCGCGCGGATTCCGATGGCGGGTGGCATGGAGAGCTTGAACGTGTCGGTGGCGGCGGGAATTTTCCTGTTCGAGGCGCGGCGGCAACGCGGCGCGAAAGGTTGATGGAGATGAGAAGGCAATTCAGAATCGGGGTTATGTTGGAACGGGCGCTGGGCGGCGAGGCGCTGGTGGAATGCTCGATCCTGACGAGCAAGGGTGTGAAAGCGGCGGATGTGGTGTGGTGCTCGCCGGCGTTCCTGGCGCGGCATGGCTATCAGGCGCCCTACACCCAGGCCCCGGAGTTGTGTGTTGAAGTGATCTCTCCGTCTAATACCGCCGATGAGTTGAACAAGAAAGCGCGGCTCTATCTGAAGCCGGGGCAGTCGAGGTGTGGATCGTGCGCGAGGACGGGAGGGTGGAACTGTACGGTCCCGAGGGACGGCGGACGCAATCCGTGTTTGGCATCCAGGTCGCCCCGCTTGAGGTGTAACGGTCCACCGCGTTCATCATCCCGGTAAGCTGCTCTGTCAGCGCACGCCGGGTTCGAGCCGCAGTCGGTGCGCCGCCGGGCCAGGCAGGAGGGGCAATGGTTCGCCCTTGGCCCAGGCAGCATGCCCAGCCTGGTAAAAGGGTGATAGTGGATGGCCGCTCTGCCCGCCGGGCAGATGCAGGATGCCCGCCGGTTCCCGCCCCGGCGCCACCACCAGCCGTTCGGACGCACCGCTGTCGAGGGTTTGAATCCGCGGCATGTACAGGTCGCCGGGCAGTGCTTGCGCGGGCAGGTCGAGCCAGCGACTCAGCCCGGGCAGAAAGCGGCTGAACGGATGCTGGATATGAATTTGGTTGTGGTCGCCCCAAGTGTGCGCCGCCAGCGGCCGGCCATCGGCGGTCAATTCCGCCAGCGTCGCGTCCGCTGCGTCCAGCAACAGTGCCGGCCAGTTGGCATAGCGCGGGTCGAGCAGGTGCGGTGGTCGCTGGGAGATCAATTGCCACAACGGGCCTTCGCTTTGCCGGAGCAAGCCGTAGTCGAAGCGCGGGTCGGCCTGCCGGCAGGCGGTGGTCAAGGGCATGAACGCCCGTTCCCAGACTTTGAGGCGGAAGGTGCGCACCGCCCGGTAACCGACGGAATCTACCGCCGCTCGTCCGCCCCAGTCGGCGACGGTACGCCGCAGTTCGTCCCGACGCCCGCCGGCTCGCACGGCATCCAGCGTTAGCGTCGCCAGCAGCAACTCGCGCCAGCGTCCCAGAAACAGCGCCCGGTCGTCGAGTTGCAGGTTTAGAAAATCCCGTTCGCCGAACGGGTTCCGTTCCAACAGGCCATCCCGGATTTGCCGGGCACGGGCGCCGAGCGCGTAGCCGCCATCGCCGACAATGTTAAGCCACTCTCCGTCCACCACCCGGTTGTTGGCGGTCCACAGGCGGCCACTGGGAGGATCGACGATGCGCGGATATTCGGCTGGCTCCAACCAGCCGGACCAGCCACGCTGGCTATTGGCCCAAGAGGCGGGCCGGCGACCGTCGTGGCCGAAACGGTGCGGGATCGGACCGGAGAGGGTCCAGGCGATGCGGCCATCGGCGCTGGCCAGCAGGACGTTTTGCGCTGGCGCTCCGGCCCGGTTGACGATATCGAGCGCGGTTTCTAGCGTGTCGGCTCGTTCCAGCGCCAGCAGGCCCAGGTTGACCGCTCGCGCATCGTGCGCCACCCAGCGCAGCGCCCGTCGCTGGCCCCGGTGATCGCGGTCCACCACCGGCCCCCAAACGGTTTCCAAAATGTCCAGCGTTTCGGCGGGACCGCTCTTGACTTCAAGCATCTCCCGGGTGCGGATGAAGGCGCGTGGCCCGTCGGGTGTCTGATAACCTTCGCCGTCCGTCGCTGGTTCCAGTTCCACCAGATCGGCCCAGTCACCTTCGCTGTTGGTGTAGCCCCAGGCGATGTGGCCGTTGCTGCCGGAGACGATGGCCGGCGTGCCGGGCAGGGTGACTCCATCGATCCGGTTCTCGCCGCTCCGACCGTCGGGGTAAATCAAGGCGGCCCGATACCAGATGTTGGGCAGGCGTAGCGCCAGATGCATGTCGTTGGCCAACAGCGCGCCGCCGTGCGTGGTCAACTGGCCAGCGACCGCCCAGTTGTTACTGCCGCTGAGCGGTTCGGCGAACTGGGTTGACGATTTGGCTCTCGCCCCCGACTCCTCTTCCGCCAGCGGGCGAGGGGAGCGGGGATGACGCAGATCGAACACTTCGGGGCCAGGTGACGACGGCGCTGGGAAAGGCTCGCCTTGCAGGGGGGTGTCCCACTCCGTGCCGGACGGATCGAGGAACGTGGCGAGCTCGGGCGGCAGCGTGTCGTGCAGCACGCCCCGCGCCGATTCGCGCGGCCATTGCCAGCCCTGCAAATCCAGAATCATCGCGTAGATCACCAGCGGCGTGTCCTCGGGCCGCCAAGGTTCGGGTGTGGCCCGCAGCAACAGGTATTCGAACGGTGGGGCGGAAAGCGCGGCCAGTCCGGCGTTGGCTCCGGCGGTATAGGCCGCGATCAGCGCCCGCTCTTCCGCGGAGGCGGTCGTAAGGACGTGTTGGGCGCGATGGCGGAAACGGTGGACGCGGTTGGTGCGATCCAGATGCAGGACCGCCGGACCGAGCACCGCCGCCAACTCGCCGGCCGCCGTGCGCCGCAGCAGGTCCATCTGAAAAAACCGTTCCTGGGCGTGGACGAAACCGGTGGCGCGGGCCACGTCCAGCCGGCTTTCGCCCCGGATCGTCGGGATGCCCAGCACATCGCGCTCGACAATGACCGGCGCGCTCAGCCCGGCCAGCGGCGCCACGCCGTCCAGTTGCGCCAAGCTTCCGCGCAACAGGATGTAGAGCCAGCCACCAGTTCCGATCAGCAAAGCCAGCAATCCCCCGCTGGTCAGCCATGCCCAGCGCCGTGCACGCTGGTGGAAACGTCGCTGCCCGATCACCGCGCTTGCCCTCCGCCCTTGTCCATTTCGTCGCAACGAATGATGGTCAAAAATCAAATCCCTTGCTAATTACTATGATATTATTTTGATACCCGCGCCAGTCAAGTTCGCGCGAGTTTTCACTCCGTATCAGAACCCGAGGGGAAACAGCATGACTACGCATACTCTCGACAACAGCCGCCGTCGTTTCATCAAATTGACTGCCATCGGCCTGGCCGCCGGGCCATTCGCCAACGTGCTGCTGAGCGGGACAGCCAGAGCGGCGGATGCGGTGAGCGAGACCGATTCGCAAGCGGTAGGGCTGGGCTACAAGGCCGACGCCACCAAGGCTAAAAATCGCACAGATGCTACGGCGACGTGCAGCGGTTGCAACTTCTACTCGGGCAAGGCTGGCGATGCCACCGGCCCCTGCGCGATTTTCCAGGGCAAGCTGGTGTCCGCCAATGGCTGGTGTACGGCTTGGATCAAGAAACCGGCCTGATCTCCCATCGAGGCGAAAGGTGAAGAAGCCAAAGATGAAATCGGTTTTTGCCCTATGTTCTGACTGGCCGTTTACCTTTTGCCTTCGATCTTTTGCCTTTCGCCCGACTCATTTCCCCCGCTTGCGGTCCAGCCGCCAGACGAAATCCTCGATGATCGTGCGGTACAGTTCCTCCTTGAGCACCGTATCCTCAACACCGTGATCGATGTTGGGGTTGTCGTTGATTTCGATCACCACCACCCCCTTGGCGGTTTGCTTCAGGTCTACCCCATAGAACCCATTGCCGATCAGGCCGGCGGCCTTGGACGCGGTTTTAACCACGATTTCCGGCGCGTCCTCGACCCGGAAGGTCTTGGAGTCGCCCTCGCGGATGCCGCGCTTTGGTCCGGTTTCGTGGTTGTAAATCTGCCAGTGCTCCTTGGACATGAAGTACTGGCAGACGAATAGCGGCGTCTTGTTGAGAATCCCCACCCGCCAGTCGAATTCGGTGTAGAGGAATTCCTGCGCCAGCACCAGATCGGAGGATTTGAACAGTTTGCCGGCTACGTCCAGCAATTCGGCACGGTCGTCGACCTTGAACACGCCGCGCGAGAACGAACCATCGGGAATTTTCAGCACGATGGGGTAGGGAATCTCGCTGTCCACCCGCTCCAGATTGTCGCGGCGGACGATGACGGTCTTGGGCGTGCGAATGCGATGGGTGCGCAGCAGTTCGTCCAGATAGACCTTGTTGGTGCATTTGAGAATGGAATCAGAATCATCAATGACCACCATGCCTTCGCTTTCCGCTTTCTTGGCGAACTGGTAGGTGTAGTGGTCGATGCCGGTGGTTTCGCGAATGAACAGCGCGTCGAATTCGGCCAGCCGGCCGTAATCCTTCTTCTCGATCAGTTCGACGTTGACCCCACACTCGCGTCCGATTTTGATGAACTGTTGCAGCGCCTTGGGGTTGGAGGGTGGCATATCCTCCCTGGGGTTATGCAGCATCGCCAGATCGTAGCGGTAGTTGCTGCGCGCCCGCGGTTGCCGCCAGCGCCGGCTGAGGTAAGTGGCCAGCGCGCCGAGGAACATGTCTTCCTGCTCGGCCGACAGCGAATGGAGATGCAGAGCCTTGATGGTCGCGATGCGCCATTTGCCCTGCAGGCGAAATTCCACCCGCAGCAGTGGCGAGCGGAAGGCG
>JBDHRD010000096.1:0-11738 GCA_039807425.1 Candidatus Contendibacter sp.
GACTTTCACGGTGAATGGAATTACACCATCCTTCCGTCCACATGAAACTTGTACAGGTTATTTTTTGACAGGCCCTATCAGTTTTCATCGCGCTTCATTCATGCCTGTTTCCTTACATCCCCTCGTCGTGCAATACGCCACCGTCGAGGGTGGCCATTTCCGGCGTCACCTGATCGAAACGAAACACCTCACCGCCGTATTGCTTGACAAATTCCTTGGCATCTTCCTCGCGGGCAAAGGAAGCCAACGTTGGTCCCATCGAACCATTGCGGCGGCTGAAGGCCACGTAAAACGCGGTTTCGGCATCAATCCAGTGACCCAGTGGTTTGGCCCAGTCCGCCTTGCCCATGTCCTGAACATACACCGCGAGGATGCGTTTCTCCTGTTCCGGGCGAGTATAAATGGAGAACATCTCCACTGTGTCGCAGAAAAACTCCGATGGCCCCTGATCGTAATGAATCTGCGCCTTCGGTCCCGGATAATCCAGCAACAGCATTCCGTCCAGAGCGCAAAATGTATTTCCGGTGATTTCCTGGGCATTGGGCTTGACCTCTTCGCCGCAGCCCGTCAGCAGCAAAACGCCAATGATCAATACGGTTGCCAGACCATCGCCACACCTCATTTAAACCTCCACACGGCTATACCGAGCGGCGCAATAATCCACATCACCATCGCACTGCCTAGCAACCAGGGACTCGCCAGTGTCGCCGGCAGGACGGTCGCCAGTCCATACAGCTTGCGCACTTCCTCGAAGCCGAACACATTAAGAATGCGGAAAATATCCGCTGGATTCAGATACAGCAACACGGGAAAGAAGCTGAGGTTGAAGCGTTTCTGGCTCAGCACCAGAATTCCCAGTAATAGCAGGTCATAGACCAGCACATAGAAAAACCACAGGCCAATCGCCATTCCGCTGGCGCGCATTCGGTCACTGGCCATGACCGACACCATCACGGCGATACTCAGGAACGCCATCCCCAGCAAAATGGCGCTCAGCATGAATCCCACGTAGTGATAAAGTGCCGTCGGCCCCAGTTGATACGACAGCAGAACGCCAGCCAGTCCGAATCCCGCCAACGTGGAAAAAGCCAGTGCCCCCGCCAGTCCCAGAAATTTACCCATCAATAATTCAAAGTGGGTAATCGGCAGAGACAGGAGCAATTCCAGTGAACCACGTTCGCGCTCGCCCACGATAGCGTCGTAACCCAGGATCAGGGCAATCAGCGGCACCAGATAAATCACCAGGCTGACCAGACTGGCGATGGTGACATCCATGCCGCGAAAACCGACCGCACCCTGTTGCGCCGCGCCGAAATAGGCGATCACCAAGGCGAACACAGTAAAAATCACCGCCACCGCCAACACCCAGCGATTGCGGATGCGGTCCCAGAATTCCTTGCTGGCGATCACTCCGATCTGTTTGAACTCGATGTGCGTTTTCATGTGGTCGCGTCGCTATAGCCCAGAAAGACATCTTCCAGCGAGGGTTCCTTGATGTTCAGGTCCAACAATACGTTGTCCAGCGCCGCCAATGCATTGAGCATCGTCATTTTCTGTTCGCGGGGACAGCGCACATGCACCGTCGTCCCGTTGAATTGCACGCTGGCGGCGGGCTGATTCGCCAGGGCTTGGCGCAGCGTCTCTTCCGCGCCGGGTTGCAGGGTGAGTTGAAAATCCAGCGGTAGATTCAATTCCTCACGCAGTGAATGGACCGTGCCCAGCGCCTGAATCTTGCCGGTGCGCATCAGCGCCAGCCGGTCCACCCGCAGTTGAATTTCGGCGAGAATATGCGAGGAAAGAATAGCGGTCACGCCCTGTTCCCGCAGTTCCCGCAGGATTTGATAAAACTCCCGAATCCCCTGTGGGTCGAGACCGTTGGTCGGTTCGTCCAGAAACAGCAGGCGCGGCGAACCGAGCAGGGCTTGAGCGAAACCGAGGCGCTGGCGCATCCCCTTGGAATAGCCGCGCACCCGCCGCCGCGCCGCATCGGCCAAGCCGACTTTTTCCAGCAGGGGCAGACAGGAATGGGGATCGGCGTCCTTTAGCCTAGCGAAGAACAGCATGATTTCCAGACCGGTCAGATTGTCGTACAAGGCCAGGCTTTCCGGCAGATAACCGATGCCGCGCCGTACCTGCCGAAAGGCTTCGCCGCGCACCGGTTGACGGTCAATCCGAATCTCGCCCCGCGTGGCCGACAACAAGCCCAGCATCATTTTGAACAGTGTGGTCTTGCCAGCGCCATTGTGGCCGATCAGCCCGAACAGTTCGCCGGTTTGCACCGTCAAGTCCACGCCGTCCACTGCGTGGGTTTCGCCGAAGTGCTTGACCGCGCCGCACACTTCAATGACGTTGTATGCCAAGCCAATCACTCCAGTTGGAACGGAAAGGAAGCATCCGGGGGTTATTATCCCTGACGCTGGGACCGCGCAATAACGGAAATTGCCGGGCAATCAGGCGCAAACTCTGCACCGCCGGACTATTCAACAGCAGTTTGACCAGCGGATATTTCCAGTTCAGCCGATCCACGACATCGTTGGCTTCGTAAGGCGTATCGCCAATGCCATCCCCATTGGCGTCCCAGCCCACATAATTGCTCCAGTAATTCCCTTCGCGCTTACCCCACAGCTCGTTACGGGTAGCGACGTAGCGGATTTGGCTGCGGTTCTGGATAAAGTCGTTACGATCCACGTCGTTGTTAATCGAACCGGCCCACAAATGCACGCCGATCCGGTTCCCCATGACCAGATTGCCTTTCAGGGTATTGTATTCGGCGTCGTAGATAAAAAAGCCCTTACTGTTACCGACAATGATATTGTTCTCGACCACAGAATCCTGAATCGTGCGCAGCATGATGCCGTGATCGGAATTATCCCAGGTACGATTGTTGCGGACGATCTGTCGGCGTACTTCCATTAGTGCCAGACCACCGCGATTGCTATAGGCATCATTCTCCTCCCAGATATTGTCGTGGGAGTTCATGTAGTGAGTGCCATAGCGCACGTGGTGCATCTTGTTGCCACGAAACAGGATTCGGAACGACACATCCACATAAATGCCGTCGCGGACGAAGCTGATATTGTTGCCAATAATCTTGGCGTCATAGCAGTTGTAAAGCTGGATGCCATTGCCGCGCTGCGCGGAGGCAAAATCCCGCTTGCCGGTGATCAGATTATTGGTGACTTCAACCTCATTGGCCTTTTCCAGCCACATCCCGAACAGGGTATAGGCGAAATCATTGTTGCGGATGATGGCGCGATGCGCTCCCGGTTCAACGTAGACGCCGGCATTCTGGGCGGTCAGATCGCCGCCGCTGTCGCGGATGATGAAGCCCTCGATCACGACATCGGGCGACTTGATGCGAATCACGTCGCCCTGGTTGTCGCCACTGATCGTGGGGCGGTCGATCCCTCGCAACCGCAGTGGCTTGTCGATCACTACATGATCGACGTAATAACCGCGCTCCACCTTGACGGTATCGCCCGCCGCCGCCGCCTGCACCGCCGCACTGATGGATTCGCCGGGTTGGACGGTCCATTCCGCCGCTGTGGCGACATGGAGCCAGAGCGTGGCCAGCATAATCAGCCAACTCACCGTTCTCACAGCTTTTTTCGTCGGATGCGCCACTCAGATCTCACCAGCCGCCGCCTTTCTTCCCCCAATCCGGTCAATCGGGATGAAATAACCTTTCGCCGAAATCGGCGTCAGCGGCAAACCCGATCGCTCGCGCCGCTTCCGTTCCTTGGACAACGGCGGACAGGCATGAGTGTCGTAGTACAGGATCATGCAATCCAGGCATAGCATACATTCCCGCTGATCGATCCGGCCCTGCTGATCAATCGCCAACGAACCGCAACCGACCGCACAGGCTTTGCAGGTTTGACATTCAGGTTTGCGCTTCAACGCGATCAGACGCAAGTGCGAGGGAATCGCCAGCCCCGCGCCCAGCGGACAGAGATACTTGCAGAACGGCCGCTCCATGAACATCGAAGCGCCAAACAGCACCACCCAAAACAGGATGAATGGCCAGGAACGGTTCAATACACCGACCAGGAAGGTCGTCTTGAACGGCTCGACCTCGGCCATTTTTTCCGCCAGGCCCATCGAATAGAAGGACACCAGCAGCAACACGATAAACACCCCGTACTTGATCCATTTCAGCTTATCGTGCAGCGGCTTGGGCAGAAAGAACTGAAAGCGTTTGAGTCCCAGGGCGCGCGAAACCTTGTAGGCCAGTTCGGTTAATGAGCCATACGGGCACAGCCAGCCACAGAACAATCCTCGGCCCCAGATAAACACGGTGATGATGATAAACCACCAGAAAATAAAGATAAGGGGGTCGGACAGAAACAGTTCCCACTTCCACTGATAAATCAGCGAGTGGAACCAGGTCATAATCTGGGTGATGCTCGGCTGCGCCATCGCGTAATAGCCGACAAAGAGAATGCTGGCGATCCAGAAGAAATACTTGGGATACGTGACCCAACGCTTGTCTTTTCGATTCGCCCGCCGCACCAGTTTATCGCGCATGACGTGGGTCACGGTCGCGCCGGCCAGCAGCAGGACAAACAGCGTAATTTCCAGCCATTTGCTTTTCCATACCCGGAGCCAGGTGGGATCGGGCTTGATAATCTGCGGGCGGCCGCCTTCCAGATAGCGCGGGGCCAGCCAGTATTCCCGGTCGAAATTGACGAACGTCTTGGCCCCGGTTTCCTTGTCCTGTTTATTCGCCAAGAACACCAGACTCCAGGGATAGGCGGCGCTGAAACTCGGACTGCGAATGATGAAGATGCCGGATTCGCGGAAACGCGGCGCGCCAGTGGCGGCGATGTTGTAGAGATTGAGATAATCGGTATCACGGAACGTGAAACTGTCCAACTCTTGCGAGACTTGAATACGGTCATAAATACCACCGCGCACGAAACCAGAACCTTTGAATGAACTGCTGCCATTGGCGACGATGAAAATGGCGTGTTCGTTCGGCTTTAAATCGGCCATCAACCGCTGATAATTGCGCTCGCCGAGGATATTGCGTCCCACATTGGGCTCGTTGAGATAGCCAAAGTACAAATCAATGTAGGGTTCCTTGCTATCACCCATGCCCAAATCCTTGGGCATGACCCGCAAATGCTGAACGCTGCCTTCCTTGATTAACTCTTCCCAACTGAGTTTTTCCTGAACGTTGGTAAATTTTGCCTGTGGTTTGGGAATGGGTTTGACGATACCGGTCTGCTTGGCGATTTCATAGGCACTGCGCATGACGACCTGATTTTGCGCAATCACGGTCACGGTCGCCCCGGTGATGGCGTCGATACCGATATACCCTTCACCGGCGCGCGCCTTGCCGATTTCCACCTTGTCCCAGGCGAAATGTCCCACGAATTGCTTGATGAACTTGGTCAGCTCCGATTCAGGAATACCCACCAGCAAAATCGGTTCACTGTGCTTGAGAATTTTTACCCCGACGATTTTGCCTTCCGCATCCATCCCCATCAGCGTGACCACGGGCTTCCCGGAATAGGCGGGAATATCCACGATGTCGGTGGAAAGAAACACGTAACCGATTAGCTTCCGGTTGCGGTACGCCTCCACATACGCCGGCTTGCCCTTGCGGGTGGAGAAACTGTCGGCATCCGGCATCACGTCCTTACAGGGCGCGTAGGCGCATAGATCGGGGTCGGTGGATAATTGCGCCGGCAGTGGGGCTTCATAGGAAGAAGCGGACGCCAGCAGCGGGAATAGCAGGATGGTGATCAGGGTGAAAATAATGCCCAGCGCCGGATGACGCCAGGGAACGGACCGATGAGCGTTCATGATGAGAGCCGTGCAAAAGCGACAGGACGGAGTTTCCCCCGTCCCGCGCCAAGTTGAAGAGATCAGGCTTCAACAAACATCGTGCTGCGCATTTCCAGATGCAGCGCGTGGCAGAAGTGGGTGCAGTAGCACCAGTACACTCCCGGCTTGTCGGCAATAAAGGTCACCGAGGCCGTCTGCTGCGGATTGACGATGAAGTTAATGTCATACTTGGGAATGGCGAAACCGTGGGTCAAATCCTCGACCTTGTCGTGGTTGGTCAGGATGATGGTGACTTCGTCGCCCTTCTTGACCTTGAAGTTGGTCAGGCTGTACTGCGGGGCCACCGAGGCCAGATAGATCGTGACCTTGTTGCCATTGCGTTCTATCCGGCTGTCGGTGAAGTTCTTCACCGCGTTCGGAAAGTCATCCATGCTGTAAATCTGCTTGGTCTTGACCAGATCGCGGCGGACGATGATGGCGTCGTGCGGCTCGGGATACGCCGTGTGATCGTGAATCAGCTGCATCTTGTCGCCGCTGATGTCGATCAACTGCTCGGTTTCGACGTGCAGCGGACCCACCGGTAGGAAGCGATCCTTGGAGAACTTGTTACCGGAATTGAAGAATTTGCCGTCGGCTTCCCTGGTTTCACCCATCGAGGTGTAGCCGTGACCGGGCTGGTAATGCACGTCGATGCGATCCAGAACCGGCTGCGCCTTCTTGTCGCCCTTGAACTGGGCGATGGCCTTGTCGATGTTCCATTTGACGATCTGGCTGTCGAGGAACAGGGTGGTGTAGGCGTTGCCTTTATCGTCGAAACCGGTGTGCAGCGGGCCGAGGCCGATTTCCGGTTCCGCCACCACCGTGTCGCGCGGATTCTTCAGTTCGCCGGCGAACCACTTGTACACCAGTTCGGTCGCGGTCACGCTGGCAGTTGGCGACAGCTTGCCGGAAGACACGAAGTATTTGCCATCCGGGGTGATATTGACGCCATGCGGGTTCTTGGGCACCGGCACATAGCAAACCAGCGCGGTTTTGGGGTCCTGGTTGGCTTCCTTGGTGCCGTCCACCACCGGCACCTTGGAATCACCGATGGTGACGAACTTGCCGGCCTTGACCGCGGCTTCGATTCGCTCGATGTGGAAGAACACCACCGCGTCGTGTTCCGCCGACATCATGTCGCTATAAATCGCGCCGCCTTCGGTGTTGTACTGGTTGGCCGCCGCCAGCTTGCCGTCGTAGGAGGTAGCGACCAGATCCATGTTGCCGCTAAGTTTGCACTGCCAGCGCACCTCCATGCTCTCGGCGTCCACGCAGGTGAACAGGCAGGCCCATTTCTTGGGGTCATCCATGTCCCGCCCATCGTTGGGCAGCGGGATGTGGAATTCGCCGCCGCAGAACACCCGGGTGGTGTGGTTGATCTTGGGGTCCACCGGATCGCACTTGTCCGGGAACAGGCCGTGAAAACCCTGGATATTCGGCAGTTCGGTGATCTTGTCGCATTCCATATAGTCCATGCGAATGCGCGCCAGCCGGCCATGAATCTTGTCATTGATCCATAGATACTTGCCGTCGTAGGTGCCGTCGGTGTAGGAACCGTGGATGTGGTGGGTGTCGCCGGTGATGTACTTGAGCGAACCGTCCGGCTTGGTGCCGATCACCTTCTTGGATTCGTTGGTGATGCCCCAGCCGACCATCGGGTCGATATTGAACACTGGAATGCGCTTGAGGGTGCGCCCGGAGGGCAGGCCATAAATGCGCGCTTCGCCGGAATGGCCGCCGCTGGAGAAGATGTAGTAATCGTCCAGTTGCCCCGGTGGCACTTCAAATTTGCCGTGCTCCCTGCTTTCATCGTCGTCCTCTTCCTTGGCCTCGACTGGATCGAGAGCGGCCAATCCAGTCGCCAGGCCAGCGCCGGCCAGACCAGTCAGCGCCGCCGCGCCCAGGAATTTACGCCGGCTGGTGTTTTCCGGATTTTCCGGGTTTTCCGGATTTTGTGATTTGTGTTCGTTATCGCTCATGACTTTGCCTCCACGACTCACGCTTGCCATAGTTTCAACTGCCAACCAATCCGCTCGAAGGACCAGTCAACCAAACTGACCATCCACTCTTGGTTTAACGAGCATGGGAAAGTACGTGATGATGAATAGCAAAAAGGCTGCAATCCACAAAATCTGCGAGATCGCTACCCAGATCACGTAGTAGTTTTCGGCCATCAATGGCGCTATCACTCTGAAGAGTGCTCCGATCATCAGAATAACCAAAAAAATGGGAACCGTTCTCGGGGGATCTTGCACGTTCCTTCCCGTGTGGCCCAAGGTGACGCGAGCCATCATGCTGAGGATCATGAGACCAATTCCGCCGACGCTGAACGCATGGAGCACGACGATATTGGGGAGATTCAGGAAGACGTTGACCGCCAGCAACAAAAAACCAAGGTTGATCCAGATGAAAGCGATGAACAGGCTCCACAACAGCGGTTTTTTCCAAATTCCCATTGTATGCCAGCCTACCAGTCGGGCAGAGTTGGCGATCAACAGGCCCAACGCGGTCAACGCGACCATCGACGGATTGCGAATCACAACTTCCGCAACCAAAAAAGCGATATACAAAACGATAATCGCTACATCCAACCGCTTTGAATTGAACAGGTTGACCCGATAGCCGACGCCGACCTCCACGAAAAACGGAATAACTCTTCGGCCGATGATGAGAATCAGTCCAATGATCAAAAATAACCCGCCTTGGATGCCAAAAAATACCCCCTGATCAATCAGCCCCGCCGCCCCCAGATAGAAACTGCCATTGGCGGCCGCCAATAGGACAAGAACGACGATAATTCCCAGTTGTTTCCATTGGTTGACCTGTACGATTGGATAAAGAATCGAACCGATCAGGCATAGAGCAAACAGCAGGTCAAAAAACCCGGCAATGAAAAGCCATGGTGTTCCGAATAAAAACAGGATTCTCGGCAATGCCCATAAAGTGAATAATCCCAATAAACCGAATCCGTGCAGGGTTTGCACGCCTGTCCAGTTTTTGACGGCGGTCAACAAAAATCCGGCGATGACCGCCATGGCAAATCCAAAGATCATCTCATGAGCGTGCCACTGGAAAGTGGAAATCCCGGTAATCGGCAATGGCAGTTGAAACACGTAGACGCCCATCCAGAGCATCATCGAAACGATGGCAAAAATTGCCGCGCCCAGGAAAAAAGGCCGGAATCCCAGATTTAACACCGCCATTTTCAACGTTGAATTGCCCATTAATGACTCGTCCCTTCGGAGCGGGTGATCTTGTTGTAGACGTTGTACTTGCCCACTGGCTTGCGCATGGGCAGTCGCTTGACTTCCTTCAAGGTTTCCGCGTCGTAAATCACCAGCACCCCGTCGTTCTCCCAGATGGAAACCAGCGCGTATTTGCCGTCACGGGTGAATTCGGTATGGGCGGCGGTCTTGCCAGGCTCGGGGCGCAGGGTCTTGGCGACTTCCAGCGTGCGCTTGTCGAGCAACTGCATGGTGTCCTTGGCCGGACTCATCATCGCGTCCACCCAGGCATAGGGCGTGTTCTCGTGGCTGCGCATGAAGAAGGCCGGGCCGGCGGTCTTGACCTCCCTGATCACCTTCCAGTCTTTCATGTCGATCACGCTGACCACGCCCTCCTTGAGATTGGGGGTGGCCATGACTGGACGGTCCTGATACTGCCAGGAGATGCCAGAACCGAGATGCGGCATACCCGGCAGCGGCAAGTCGGCGACCTTGCGCCGTACATCCAGATTCACCGCCTGGCCGCCGGGCACGGGTTTGTCGCTGCCGTCGGCGGGTCGCGCCGCGCCCAGCACATAGGCGTAGTCCTGGCTGAAAAAGAAGTCGTCGAGAATGGCGTCGAGCCGGGTCACGCGCGGCGTCCACATCCCCGGCAGAGCGATGGCTTCACCCATCTTGTAATCGTGGACGTAGCCCTTGAACACTGGCCCGGCCTTGGGATCGTAACTCAGTTCCCAGACTTCGGGAATGTCCTTGAGGGCGGCCACGAAGCTCTTGCGCGGCGCGGCGTCGTACACCGCCGACACCCGCGAACTCTTGCCGGCTTCGTTGACCACCGGAATGATCCGGTCGAGGCTCAAATCCGCCGCGTTCAACAGCACCAGGGTATGCGGCAGATAGTTGGCCGCCATCACCCATTGCCCGTCGCCGGACACCGCGATATTGCGGGTATTGATGCCAGCGCGGATTTCGGCCACGGTTTTCAGGTTGTAAAGGTCGAACTTGCTGACCCAACCGTCGCGGGAGGCAAAAAACACGTAGCGCCCATCCGGCGTAAATTTCGGCCCGCCGTGCAACGCGAACCGACTGGGAAAGCGATGAATCGGCTCGAACTTGTCGCCATCAAGGATAGTGACGTGATGGTCGCCCGCTTCCACCACCACGAACAGATTGAGCGGATCGGCGCTGAACACCGGCTTGTCTGGCAGGCTGCCAGGCTTGACGTGTTCGACCCGCGAGGCGCGGATTTCGGCTTCGCCCCATTGCGGCATGACCGCCGGCGGGGTGTAGATGAAGTCGGCTAGCGCCTGAAGCTCCTCCGGCTTGAGCTGGTCCTTGAAGCCCAGCATTTGGGTCGCTGGCCGCCCGGACGTAATCACCGCCAACGCTTCAGGCTTCTTCAACCGCTCCAGATTCTGTGGCAGCAGCGCCGGCCCCATTCCACCTAGACGGTCGGCGCCATGACACGAAACACAATGTTGCTGGTACAGCGGCGCGGGGTCGGGCGCAGCGCCAGCCGAGCTTCCAAGCAGTATCAACCAGGCAAACAGCAGGCTTTTTCTCATCGGGCGGCGCTCCGGCGGGCGGTTCGATACGGGGTCACGGTCAAGCGCTCGCCACCCGCCGCGACGCCAATTTCCTCATCATCCAGATAACAGGCGGGGTCTTCGGCCCAGGGATCGCCGGTGAGTTGCTGGGCGCGCACCCGGGTATTACCGCCGCAAATAGCGAAATATTGGCACTGACCGCAGCGGCCCTTAACCGAACGCGGCTTGGCTTTCAAACCAGCCATCAGCGGATCGGAGGTATCCGGCCAGATTTCCGAAAACGGTCGCTGGCGGACGTTGCCGAGCGTGTGATGCCACCACATGGTGTCGGGATGGACGTTGCCGAGATTGTCGATATTGGCGACGTTGACCCCGGAAGCGTTGCCGCCCCATTGCGCCAGCTTGGCCCGGAGGTGATCCGCCAACTCCGGGAACCGCTGGCGCACCCAGAACAGCAGATAAACGCCGTCGGCATCGTTGTTGCCGGTCACGAATTCCTTGGGCCGGCCTTCTTGCACCAACCGCCAGCAGGTCTCGAACAACAGGTCCATCGCCCGGCGGGTCGTTCGATGGAGGGTATCGTCCTTGCGGTTGCGATTGCCGCGTCCGGCATAGTTAAGATGGGAAAAATAGAACTTGTCGATCTGCTCCCGTTCCAGCAATCCCAGCAACGGCAACAGGTCGTGGGCGTTGTCCTGGGTCATGGTGTAGCGAATTCCGACCTTGATGCCGTGTTCCTGGCACAGGTGGATGCCGTTCAGCGATGCGGCGAACGCGCCCGCCTGACGGCGAAAACGGTCGTGGGTTTCGGCGATGCCATCCAGACTGACGCCGACGTAATCGAAACCGACTGCGGCGATATGGGCGATATTGGTCTTGTCGATCAGCGTGCCATTGCTGGACAGGGCGACGTAAAATCCCAGGTCCTTGGCGCGGCGGGCGATGGTGTAAATATCGGGGCGCAGCAACGGTTCGCCGCCGGACAGAATCAACACCGGGACGCGGAAGCGCTTGAGATCGTCCATGACCGCGAACGCTTCCTCGGTCGTCAATTCGCCGGGAAAATCGGTATCGGCGGAAATCGAATAACAATGCTTGCAGGCCAGATTGCAGCGCCGCACCAGATTCCAGATCA
>JBDHRD010000097.1:0-11705 GCA_039807425.1 Candidatus Contendibacter sp.
CGCTCAATCGGGTGGTGCGGGACGAATTTTTCAAGCATTTCGAGGAAGAATACGCCGTCCAGTATTTTTACGAGCCGTTCCTGAAGGCTTACGATCCGGCGCTGCGCAAGCAATTGGGGGTTTGGTACACGCCGCCGGAAATCGCCCGCTATCAGGTGGCGCGGGTGGATGCCGTGTTGCGCCAGGAACTGCGTCTGACCGACGGCTTGGCCGATCCCTCGGTGCTGGTGCTCGATCCCTGTTGCGGGACCGGCGCCTATCTGGTCGAGGTATTGCGGCGGATTCGGCAAACCTTGCACGAGAAGGGGGGCGCGGCCTTGACGTCCGCGCAACTCAAGCAGGCGGCGCTGACGCGCGTGTTCGGCTTCGAAATCCTGCCCGCGCCTTTCGTGGTCGCTCATCTGCAACTGGGCTTGCTGTTGCGACAGTTCGGTGTACCGCTGCGGGAAGATCGAGAACGCGCCGGCATCTACCTCACCAACGCCCTGACCAACTGGGAGCCGCTGGCGCAAGCCGGCCAGCAAATGGCCATTCCGTTCCCGGAATTCCAGGAGGAACGCGACAGGGCCGACGAAATCAAGCAGCGCAAGGCCATTCTGGTGATTCTCGGCAATCCGCCCTACAACGCCTTCGCCGGGGTCAGCCCGGACGAGGAGGGCGATCTGGTGGAGGCGTACAAGGAGAACCTGAACCAGCCGGTCGCGGACGGTGGCTGGGGGATCAAAAAGTTCAATCTGGACGATCTCTACGTGCGCTTTTTCCGCGTCGCCGAGCGGCGGATCGTCAAGACCGGGCGCGGCGTGGTGTGCTACATCTCGAACCATTCCTATGTTGACGATCCATCCTTCGTGGTTTTACGCCAACGGCTTATTGCTGAGTTCGACAAACTTTGGCTCGATGATATGAACGGTGACAGCCGGGAAACTGGTAAATTGACCCCAGACGGCAGGCCCGATCCAAGCGTTTTTTCCACGCCGTTCAGCAAGGAAGGAATTCGAGTGGGTACAGCCATCGCTTTGCTGGTGCGTGGTGCCAGACGACGAAAAAAACCAATCATCAGATTTCGCGATTTCTGGGGCGTCAAGAAACGGGAAGAGTTGTTGAATAGCCTGGACGCCCCGGATTTCGACGGCCAGTACCAACTGGTGCAGCCGGACCGGGAGAACCGCTTTTCCTTCCGCCCCATGACGATTTCGGTCGCTTATCAGAGTTGGCCGAGCGTCCTCGACCTGTGCGCCGAATCGCCGACCAACGGCCTCATGGAAAAGCGCGGCGGGGGCTTGATCGACATCGACCGGGACGCGCTGGAACAGCGGATGCGCGCCTATTTCGATCCGGCGATAAGCTGGGCCGAACTGGAGGCGCTGAACGGTGGGTTGACTCGTGACGCGGCGCGTTTCGACGCGCGAAAAACCCGCGACAAGCTGCTTGCGACCGAACGCTTCGATCCCGAACGGTTGCGGCGTTACGCGGTCCGCGCCTTCGATAACCGCTGGTGCTATTACCTGCCGGTACGGCCGTTGTGGAACGAGCCACGCCCGCGCTATTGGGAACAATGCTGGGAAGGCAACGCCTTCTTCATGACCCGGTTCCGCTCCTCGGCTTCGCCGGAAGGCGTGCCCTGCTGCTGGATGACCGGCCTGTCCGACGACCATTTCATCGTGCCGGATAACGCCTGTTTCCCGGTGTGGCTGCGCCGGCTTCCACAACCGGGCAAGAAAAACGGCTCCAATGGCGTGTTGGTCGGCATGGACGACGCGCCGATCATCACCGCCAATCTTTCCCCGACTGCCCGCGCTTATCTCCAATACCTGAAACTGCCCGATCCCGACCGGGACGCCGAGACCGCCGCGCTGCTCTGGCTGCACGCCCTCGCCATTGGTTTCAGTCCAGCGTATTTAGCCGAGAACGCCGACGGCATTCGGCAGGACTGGCCCCGGATTCCGCTGCCGGTCGAGCGGAATGCGCTGCTGGCTTCCGCCGAGTTGGGCCGCGAGATCGCCGCGTTGCTGGACGCCGACCGGCCTGTAACGTGGGTGACCGCCGGCAGGATTCGCCCGGAGTTGCGGAGCGTGGGCGCGATGTGCCGGGTCGGCGGCGGCAGCATCGACCCGGATGCCGGGGAACTGGCCGTGACAGCCGGCTGGGGTTATCCAGGCAAGGGCGGCGTCACCATGCCGGGCAAGGGACGCATCGAGCCGCGCCCGCTCGAAGAGCCGATGGCGGAACCCGCTTACGATCTTTACTTGAACGAGGTCGCCTATTGGGCCAACGTGCCCCGGTCGGTGTGGGAATTCACGATAGGTGGCTATCAGGCCATCAAGAAGTGGCTGAGCTACCGGGAAAAGGCCGTGCTGGGGCGGGATTTGTGGCTGGACGAGGCGCTTTACCTGACCGACCTGATTCGCCGACTGGCGGCGCTGGTGGCCTTGCAGCCGCGGCTGGACGCTGGTTACGCGGCGGCGCGGGACCGAGCTTGGAATCCGACGGTAGCGAAGCCGACATGACCACGATTTTCATCGTTTCAGGTGGGACGGGATTCAGCGGCGAGCAACTGCTCCGAACCGCGCTGGCCCAATTTCCGGAAGCGGAGGTGACGGTCGAGGTCATCGCCGGAGTCCGGCGACCGGAGCAGTTGGAAAATGCGGTCGCGCGGGCGGCGGTTGCCAACGGTCTCCTCGTACATACGCTGGTCGTGGCCGAGCTACGCCTCGCTCTCGACCGACTCGCCCGGAATCGCGGCGTGTTGGCGGTCGATCTGATGGGGCCGCTGCTGGCTCAGTTGCAGGTCGTGCTGGGCCGGGAACCGGTCGGGCGGCCGGGCCTGTACCGGGAACAGAACCGCGAAACCTTGGAACGGACCGAGGCCATCGAATTCACCCTGGTGCATGACGATGGCCGCCATATCGAAAACCTGCGGCAGGCCGACATCGTGCTGGTGGGCGTCTCGCGTGTGGGCAAGACGCCCATCAGCCTTTATCTGGCGTCACTGGGTCGGAAGGTCGCCAACGTACCGCTGGTCAGCGGGGAATTGCCGCCGGAACTGCTCCAGATTCATCGGCGGCGGGTGGTGGGATTGATCATCGACCCCGATCAATTGCTGGCCCACCGGCGCTGGCGCGAGCGCCGCCTCAAGGTGTCGCTGAGTGGGAGCTACAGCAACCCGCTGAAAATTCGCGAGGAACTGGAGGCGGCGCGGCGCATGTTTCTCCAAGGTGGCTTCGCGGTAGTGGACATCACCAACAAACCCGTCGAAGTGAGCGCCAAGGAGATTTTGGAAGCGGTCGGCCGGTAGCGTTTTGTCTTGACTTGCGTACCCTCCGTGGAGTCGGGTTTCAACGCGCGGTCAAGTCGTGATCCAACGGTATTTGTTTCCCGGCGGCGTACAGGTTCCGGATCCGTTCGATTTCGGGTAGCACGCGCTTGAAGGCCGGCAGCAGATCCGGGTCGAAATGGCTGCCGCCGCCCCGTTCGATGGCCCGCGCCGCGTCCGCGACGGCTCGGGCCGGCTTATAGGGGCGGGCGCAGGTAAGGGCGTCGAAGACATCGGCGATGGCGGTGATGCGGCCAATGAGCGGGATGTCGGCGCCCTTGCAGCCGTTCGGGTAGCCGCTGCCGTCCCATTTTTCGTGATGGGTCAGGGCGATCAACCGGGCGTAGCGCAGCAGATCGTTGCGGTGTTCGCCGATGATTTCGGCTCCAATCTCCGGGTGAGAGCGCATGATTTGCCACTCGTCGGCGTTCAGTCGGCCGGGCTTGAGCAGAATGCGGTCGGGAATACCGATCTTGCCGATGTCGTGCATGGGCGCGGCGTTGAACAGCAGGTCGACCTGATACTCGTTCATATTCGCCGCCAGGCCGATCAGCCGGGTATAGTGACTCATGCGCACGATGTGGTTGCCGGTTTCTCGGTCCTTGAATTCGGCGGCCCGCCCGAGCCGGCGAATGATCTGTAAGCGCGTCTGATACAGTTCCCGGGTGCGCTGATGGACCCGATATTCCAGTTCGCAGTTCTGATTGTACAGCGCCAGGTGGGTGCGAACGCGCCGGGCGAGCACCGGTGGACTGATCGGCTTGGTGATGTAATCCACGGCGCCTACGTCGAAACCCCGGCTTTCATCCGCGATCTCGTCCATGCCGGTCACGAAGACCACGGGGATATCCGCCAGTCGTGGGTCGGCTTTCAACCGCCGGCAGACCTCGTAGCCATCCATCTCCGGCATCGTGATGTCGAGCAGGATTAAATCCGGTGGGTTTTGCAGCACCAGCCGCAAGGCGGTAATCCCATCCCGGGCGACCCGTATCCGGTAGTCATTGGCAAGGACGGCCCGGATCAGGTCCAGATTCTCCGGTGTGTCATCCACCGCCAGCACGAGGGGCTTGGGGGACATGTCGGGATGGCTCAACGGAGTCAGGGGGACGGTATTCATGAAATTCCCCGGCGAGCAGGAGTCAAGCCCAGCCCCGCAATCGCCACGTCGAGCAGTCGTTCGGCTTGGTCGAAGTCGTAGCTGGCGATGGCCTGCCGCATCGGTTCGAGGGACCACCCAGCCTCGGGGCCAAGCAGTGCCCGCAGCGCGTCGCAACTCAGGTCGGCGTCCGGGTCGCCTTCGGCCAGTTGGGCGTGCAGTTTCGCAATCATGGCCAAAATCACGCCAGGATCGGCCTGCGCGGTATCCGCCGGGTCGATGGCGCTGGCGGGTGCGGCCGGAGGAGTCAATGCGGCGCGCACTTCGGCCAGGAGGGCCGCCAGTTCGCTCAGAACTGGCGCCAGCACGGCATCCAGGTCTTGCAAGTTGATCCGTGCGGCGGCTTCTAGCGTGGCGGCGAGCTTCTGCAACCGGATTGCGCCCAGAATGCCAGCGACACCCTTGAGGTTATGAGCCATCCGTACCACCATCTCCGAATCGGCGGCGGTTCGTGCGGTTTCGAAGCTGGCGGCGAACCCGCTTTGTCCCTGCAGGAATTTGTCGAGCAGCCGGCGGTAAAGCGCCAGATTGCCTTGGGCATGCTTGAGTCCCAGCGCGACGTCGAGATGGTGGAAGGATTCCCATTCCAGCGGTGGACAGGGTGATTCCGGCGGTGAAGCCACCCCTGGAACCAGCGTGGGAGCCGGCGCCGTCGGCTTGATCCAGCGGGCCAAGGCTGCGAATAACTCCTGAATGTCGATGGGCTTGCTGACATGGTCGTTCATGCCGGCGGCCAGGCATTGCTCACGATCCCCGCTCATCACGCTGGCGGTCATGGCGATGATTGGCAAGTGGGCGAAACGGTCGTCGGCGCGGATGCGACGGGTCGCTTCGTAGCCGTCCATGATCGGCATATGGCAATCCATCAACACCCCGTCGAAGGATTGGGTCGCCAAGGCGGCGAGGGCTTCGGCGCCGTTGCTGACGGACCGAGCGAGGATGCCGGCGCCCTGCAGCACGTCCATCGCCAGTTCCTGATTGATTTCATTGTCCTCGACCAGCAGCAGGCGAGCGCCGCGCAGCGCCGCGACGGAGGCCGGGGGCGACGCGACAGGCTGGGCGGGCGTTTCCAGCGGTTCCCCCTCGTCCCAAGTCACCGTAGCCTGTCGGGCCAGCCACGCGGTGAACCAAAAGCGGCTGCCCTCGCCGTGGCGGCTGGCGACGCCGATCTGACCGCCCATCAATTCGGTGAGCCGCCGGCAGATGGCCAGCCCCAGGCCGGTGCCGCCGTAGCGGCGAGTGGTCGAGGTGTCGGCCTGGGTGAAGGGAGTGAACAGGTGGGCCTGTTGCTCCGGATCGAGCCCGATGCCGGTGTCCCGAACGGCGAAGCGCAACAGCACCGTATCGGATTCTTCCTTCAGCTTTTCGACCGTCACCGCGATTTCGCCGTGCGCGGTGAACTTGATCGCGTTGCTGACCAGATTCAGCAGGATCTGGGACAGGCGCAGCGGATCGCCGATCAGCACCGTGGGTACGTCCGATCCGATCCACGAAAACAGTTTCAGCCCTTTTTCCTGGGCTTTCATCAGGGTCGCGTCCGTCAGATGGGTCAGCACCTGATCCAGGCGGAACTCGATGGTTTCGAGAGTCAGCTTGCCGGCTTCGATCTTGGAGAAGTCGAGAATGTCGTTGATGATGCCCAGTAAAAGATGCGCGGAACGCTGCACCTTTTCCAGATAATTGCGTTGCTTGGAACCGAGTTCCATTTGCAATGCCAGTTGGGTCATGCCGATGATGATGTTCATCGGGGTACGGATTTCGTGACTCATATTGGCCAGGAAGTCGCTCTTGGCCCGGCTGGCGGCGTCGGCGGCCTGCTTGGCGGCGATAAGGGCTTCCTCCGCCTGCTTGCGCGCGGTGATGTCCATGTGCGTGCCGGTGACCCGCACTGGTCGGCCGTGCTCGTCGCGCTGCGTGACTCGCCCCCGGCCCAGAAACCAGCGCCAGTCGCCGTTCTTGGCGCGCAGGCGGAATTCGGCTTCGTACAGGGGCGTACTTCCGTGCAAGTGGTCCATGGCGAGGGCGGTGACCCGCGCCCGGTCGTCCGGGTGCATCAGCGCCATGAACCCGTTCTCCACCTGGCGTGGGATTTCGTCCGGTTCGTAACCCAGCATGCGCTGGGAGCGCTCGTCGTAAATGATTGCATTGGTTTGTGGATTCCAGTCCCACAGACCGAGTTCCGCCCCCTTGAGCACCAGCGACAGCCGCTCCTCGCTCTGGCGCAGTTCGGCCTCGGCCAGCATTTGTTCCGTGATGTCCAGCATGACGGTGATGGAGTAATCACCCAAGCTGTCGTGGACGATGGCAGCGCTGATCAGGCCCCAGCGTACGATTCCATCCTTGCGGCGGTAACGCCGTTGCAGGTTGGGCAGTTTGCTGATCTCGCCGTGCAGCAGAGGGGTCATGTCGCGCTTGGCCTGCGGGCGATCGTCCGGATGGATCACATCCAATACGGCGAGATGGATCAATTCCGCCTTGCTGTAGCCGACTATCTCGCAAAACCGGTCGTTGGCTTCGATGAACCGGCCGGTGGTAAGGTTGTTGATGGCGATGCCGATCAGGGCGTTGGCGAACACCGCCCGGAAGAATTGTTCGCTGCGTTGCAGCGCTTCCGCCGTCCGCCGATTCTCGGTCAACTGCCGGAGTTGTTCGTTCTGGCTGGCTTCCAGTTTGGCGGTCCGGTCGGCGACACGGTGTTCCAGGGTTTCATTCAGATCGCGCAGGTGGGCCAGGCGGGTCCAGCGTTCGATGACCAAACCCAACTGATGGGCGAACTGGGTCAGCAAATCCTGCTCGTCGCGGGGAGGGGAAGCAGGATTTTGCGGCGGCACTTTCGCGCCATGACAGATTTCGACCTGGCCGACGGTCACACCGCCGACCAGGATAGGGGCCGCCCGCCGCCAGGGGGTTGCCCGAAACGGCGTCGTCGAGTAGTCGCGGCCAGCATGACTGATTTTTACCCCCGTCACGCCGGCGTGCTTCAGGGCGTCGAGCAACAGCCCGATAGTGGTAGCGAGCAGTTCTTCCAGCGGACGATCCTGGTCGAACAGCGTGGAGAGCGCGTACAGGCATTTCAGTTCCTCGATCTGGATAGCGAGGGCTTGGGCCTGCTGGTCGATGGCGGGCATGGGTGGTTTCTGGCGGGAAGCTTTCGCTGGGGCTTTCGAGTAAATTGATTGGGCGGGAGCCTTATGCGCGACCGACCGTCCGCGACCCGGTTTTTGTTCTGATCCACCGTGAGTGCTTTCGAGCCGCTCGTTATGAGAGAAACCCGGCGGGGATTGAAAAGCCGTACAATGCGCCGTGGGCCGGATGGCGTGGTCGCAATCCCGGTCGAGGCCGAATCTTCCAAGGATAGTCGTATTTGCGAAGGTAAACAGCCATGTTGGCAAAACTTAAAACCCTGGCTCCGCTCATCAACCTGATTCCAAACACGGCGATCCAGTTTCTGGATTTCGGTCTCGATCTGAGCGAAGCGCGGGTGTCGCGAGCCTTTCTGACGGAAACTGGCGCCGACGGTCGGGCCGTGCTGACCACGTTGTATCCCGACGATGCCAGCGGCCAGTTCGTGACCGGGGATGGGCGGGTGGTCCAGCCGGAGCAGGTTTATTCGCTGAACGCCGCCAAGGCCGCCGGCATTCTCGACGGCGTTTGGATTCCGATTCCGTTTCTGCGCATCCGGGAACCGCGCCCGGACGGCTATCACCTGTTCGACCAGGGGCCGACCAACTGGGCGCGGGCGCGGCTGGTGGAACTACCGGCGCCGGACGCCGAGGGTCACACCCACCGCGTCACCCTGGCTTTCGACACCCAGTTGCTGCCGACCCGCGAGGGCCGGCCCTATCTCGCGCCCAGTCCATTGGACATGCAGTCCGGCGAGGAATTCGCCCTAACCGACGCCGAGCCGGATACGAGCTGGTTCCTGGAGCAGGAGTGGGTGCGGGAATGGCTCTACCAGCGATTCCATGCTTTCGAGTTGCGTCGCCGCACCCCGCGCCGGGTAGATGAGGCCGAACTGCGCAAAAGTCCGGACGTGGTCGCGGCGTATCTGACGGTGCTGACGCTGCTGCTTCGGGCGGTCCAGCCACCGCGCCTGCGCTTCACCTTCATAGACGAGGGGCCGACCGCCCGGCTCAACCGGCCGGTGGATGTGGACCTGGTGCTGGACATCGGCAATTCCCGCACCTGCGGGATCCTGATGGAGACCAGTGGCGACGCCCCGGTGGACATGAACGACAGTTACCGGCTGGAGTTGCGCGATTTGAGCCGGCCCGAGCAGGTCTACGATGAACCCTTCCCCAGCCGGATCGAGTTCGTGCGCGGCGCGTTCGGCGACGAGAAACTGTCGCGGCGCAGCGGGCGGGCCAGTGCGTTTCTGTGGCCGACAGTGACCCGGGTTGGCTTCGAGGCGCAGGCGCTGTCCTGGTTCAGCCACGGCGCGGAAGGTAGCACCGGCCTGTCCGGTCCCAAGCGTTATCTATGGGATACTGATCCGCGCCATCACCCCTGGCGCTTCAATCCCGGCCCGGTCAGCGCCGGCGACAGTGGCCCGGTTACCACCGGCCCGTTCGTCGGCCACTTGCGCGAGGACGGCGAGGAACTGGTCACCGGCGAGCCGCCCGCCGTCACCGCCCTGTTTGCGCGCGGCTCGCTGATGAGCTTCTTTGTGGCCGAGGTGCTGCTGCAAGCCTTCGTCCAGGCCAACTCGCCGGCTCGTCGCTACGAACGGGTCTACTCCGAGGCTCCGCGCCGGTTGCGGCGGGTGATCCTGACCCTGCCGACCGCCATGCCGCTGGCCGAGCGCAAGCTGTTCGCCCGCCGGGTCGGGACCGCCATCCGTCTGACCTGGCGGGCGCTGGGGCTGGACGAGAGCCAGGCTCCGGAGCCGTTCTTGCAATGGGACGAGGCCACCGGCACCCAGATCGTGTTCTTGTACAACGAGATCAAGCACAATTTTCAGGGCGACGCCGCGCTGTTGTTCCAGGTGTTTGGCCGGATGCGCGAGGGCTACGGCGAATCCCCCTGTCTGCGGCTGGCCAGCATCGACATCGGCGGCGGCACCACCGATTTGATCGTGACCACCTATCAGTTGGAAGGCGGCACGGCGGTCAGGCCGATCCAGGAATTCCGCGAAGGTTTCAACATCGCTGGCGACGACGTGTTGTGCGGGCTGATCGAGCGCAACGTGCTGCCGGTGCTGCTGGACGCCATCCGTAAGAGCGGCGTGGCCAACCCGGAGGAACTGTTGGCCCGGCTGCTGGGCGCCAATCGCGGCGATCAGGCCGAGCGCGACCGGGTGCTGCGCCGGCAGTTCGCCAACCAGGTGGCGCTGCCGCTGGCGCTGGCACTGCTGCACCGCTACGAGAACGCCGATCTCAGCGCCGGCAACGAGGCGGTGACCCTCAAACTCGCCGATGTCTACCCGCCCGGCGCGGGACCGCACGAACAGGTCGTGACCTTTCTGGAAGAGTCGGTGCGCGCCGACGGCGGCCAGGGTTTCAAACTGGCTGATGTGGCGTTTTCCACCACGATGCTGGCGCTGGACACCACGGTGCGTCGCATTTTGGGCCAGGTGCTCAGCGACCTGTGTGAAGTGGTGTACCTGTACGACTGCGACTATCTGCTGATTTCCGGCCGGCCCTGCCGGTTGCCGGCGGTGCGCGCGGCGATTCTGGCCAAACTGCCCGCGCCGCCAGATCGGATTATCAGCCTGCACACCTACCGGGTCGGCGACTGGTATCCGTTCCGCTCGGTTAGCGGCCGGCTGACCGACCCCAAGACCACGGCGGCGGTCGGAGCGATGGTGTGCGCGCTGTCGGAAGGGCAGTTGTACAAATTCAACCTGCGCAGCCGCGAGTTGGGGATGAAGTCCACCGCCCGTTTCGTCGGGGTGCTGGAGCAGACCGGTCGGCTGAAGCAGGACAACGTGCTGTTCGCCAATCTGGAACTGGAGGACCGCAAGACCCGACTGCCGGAAGCGACCTTCGATTTCTACGCGCCGGTGTTTCTGGGATTCCGGCAACTGGGCGTGGAACGCTGGCCGGCCACGCCGCTGTATCGGATTACCTTCGCCCGCCCGCAGGACGCCCGGGCCAAGGCGCTGCCGCTTAAGGTGACGCTGGAACGCTCCACCGACGAGAACGTGGACCTGGATTTTAAGGTCACCGACGTGGCGGATGCCGACGGCAACCAGCAACCAGCGGGGGTGGTGCTGCTGAAGCTACAGACATTGAAGGACGAGTATGGCTACTGGCTGGACACCGGCATTTTCTCGATCTCGGCCCATGCGGGCGGCTGATCCCTCATGACTGCCGCCACTCCCACCGTTCCCCTCCATCCCAGCCTGCAAAAGCTGGGCGCCCTCCATCGCCGACGCTTGCGGCTGCTGAGCTTGCTGCTGTTCCTAGTCATCGCGGGAACGCTGCTGTTCGAACTGGTGATTGCCTTCACCAGCCCGAGCGGCGCAAATCTGCTGCTGCTCGGGCTGATCGGCCTGCTGATGTTGCCCATCGTGGCCTTGGTCGGCGGACTGCTGTGGGCGCTGGACCACCGACTGTCGCGTTCCCTGAGCAGCGCCAACCAACTGTTGCGGGATTGCGCGCCGCAGGCCGTCCGGCTGACGCCCATCGAACGGGCCAGCCGCGATGGCGTGCTGGTGACGCTGCACCCGCTGGCGGGCCAGCCGGCGCCGGCGATCCATGCGCTGATCAATCCATCCTACCGGTGGAGTCCGCCGCCGCGCCGGGAAATGGAAGTCCAAATGGTTTGCCAGAAACTCGCGCCCGGCAACGAACTGGTCGCGCTCCAGCCCAACGGTGTTCCCCTGCTGGGCAAGGTGGTGGATCGGAAGGCGTATGACCGCCAGCGGCGGATGTTGCGAATGGCGGCGCTGATCTTGCTCGGCGCGGCGCTGGTTGGGATTTGGATGTTTGGGGGAACAGGGCGGTAGTCTGCCTGGATAAAGTCGTGTTTGGAGGTTGCCATGACAATAACCCACGTTTCTACGCCCAAGTCGCTCGCTGCGTCGAGGCCGGCAAGAGCGCCCCGGAAGCCCGTTTCCACCCCCGGCGAGATCATTTATCCCGATAGCGACGGAAAGCCCATGGCGGACAATACCCGGCAATTTGACATGATTGTCATGATTCAGGGAGGGCTGGCCGCTCTGTTCGCCGGGCGACCGGATGTGTTCGTGGCGGGCGATCTGCTGTGGTATCCGGTGGAAGGCAGCAATACGAT
>JBDHRD010000098.1:0-11687 GCA_039807425.1 Candidatus Contendibacter sp.
GAAAGCGCCGCGGCCCGGCTGATTTCCAAGGTGCGCACCATCGCGGCGGCCAGCTACAAGATGTCGGTCGGCCAGCCGATGGCCTATCCCCATCCTGAATATCACTACTGCGAAAATTTCCTGCACATGATGTTCTCGATCCCCTATCGGGAATACGTGCCGACGCCGGAGGTCGCGCGCGCGCTGAATCTGTTCCTGATCCTGCACGCCGACCACGAGCAGAACTGCTCGACCAGCACCGTGCGGATGGTCGCCTCCAGCCAGGCCAACATGTTCGCCAGTTGCGCGGCGGGCGTTTGCGCGTTGTGGGGACCGCTGCACGGCGGCGCCAACGTGGCGGTGATCGAAATGCTGGAATTCATCCGTCAGTCTGGCATGAAGGTGTCCGAATATGTCGAGCGGGTGAAGATGAAGGACACCAAACTGCGGTTGATGGGTTTCGGCCACCGGGTCTACAAGAATTTCGACCCGCGCTCCAAGATTCTCAAGAACGCCGCCGACAAAATGCTGGCGAAACTGAACGTCAACGACCCATTGCTGGACATCGCGCTACAAATGGAGGATGCCGCCCTCAACGATTCGTATTTCATCGAGCGCAAGCTCTATCCGAACGTGGACTTCTACAGCGGCATTATCCTGCGCGCGATGGGCATTCCGGTGAACATGTTCACCGTGATGTTCGCCATGGGCCGGATGCCGGGCTGGATCGCCAACTGGAAGGAGATCCACGATAATCCCAAATCCCGGATCTACCGGCCGCGACAAATCTACACCGGCAGCACTGTCCGCGATTACGTGCTGATCGAGCGGCGCTGAATTGCCGCGCCTAGCCCTTCACCCCCCTCGCCTCCCGCCAGGGAGGCGAACGAGGGGGCGGTCAACCACACACCCAATCCGTCACAAGCACCACTTCATTTTCGGATGATCCTGCGGGGGGACCTTCTTCGAGGGCCGGTAGAGTCACCGGAAACACAACCACTTCGTTAGAGAAAGCGCTTTCCATCGTTTTCGTGGTGTCATAGGCGGTGACGGCAAAGCAATACATTGTGTCATCCGCAAGGTCATAAACGGTGAAAGTGGTCTGATTGCCCACATCGATCACCGATGTATAGCTTCTATGGGCCAGGCCATAGTAAAGGCGGTAACCGCCCAGGATAGGTTCGGAATTGGCGTCCCAGGCGAAGGTAACCTCCCGGGCTGCAACACCAGGGGCATGGAAGAACAGTACCAGGCCTAACGTCGCCAGCCAGCGTGAGGCGCCGACTGAGGTGGGACATTTCGTAATGCCGCCAGGAGTGACTTCTCTCATACAAACCGCCTCTCCCTGTCGGGATTTCATCGGTCTCGATACCTGCTATCCTCTCGCAGACGGCCGAGTGACTCGCCGCCACTATCTCGACTCCGCCGCCTCGACCCTGGCGCTGGGCTGCGCCCGGCAGGTCGCTGACGAGTTGCTGCGCCATTATGGCAACACCCATAGCGAACTGCACTTCTCCGCCCGAATCGCCAGCCATGCCTACACTTGGGCACACGGACAGACGCTAAAGTTCGTTCGCGCCGACCCTGACCGCTACACGGCGTTTTTCGCCGGCAGCGGCTGCACGGCCCCCCTCAACCGGCTGGCGCGGGTGCTGGCGGCGCGGCGACCGGAACGGGAGGTCGTACTGATCTCGCTGCTGGAGCATCATGCCAACGACCTGCCGCACCGCAAGCACGCCAAAGCAGTCGTCCACATTCCCCTGACCGGCGAAGCACCGACCCTGGGCGCGGTAGATCTGGCGGCGCTGGAAAGATTGTTAGTGCAATATCGCAAACGGGTCAACTACGTCGCGGTGTCAGCGGCCAGCAACGTCACCGGTATCATCAACCCGGTGCACGACATCGCGGCGCTGGCTCACGCCCACGGCGCCTGGGTGGTGGTGGATGCTTCTCAATATCTGGCCCACGCTCCGCTGCCGATCAGCGACACGGGAATTGTGGAACGGGAGTTGGACGCCGTGGTGTTCTCCGGTCACAAGCTGTATGCGCCGGGATCGCCGGGTGTGACGGTGGTGCGGCGGGCGTTGCTGGAGAATTGCGAGCCGGATGAAGTCGGTGGCGGTATGGTGGACGATGTGTCCCTCAACGGCTATCAGGTCACCGCCCGCTTCCCCGACCGGGAGGAAGCCGGTACGCCCGACCTCTTGGGCGCGGTGCAACTCGGTGCGGCGCTGAACGTGCTGCAACGGGTCGGCATGGAGCGGATTCACGCCACCGAACAGCAACAACTTCGGTCTCTGCTCGCCAAACTGGCGGACATTCCCGAAGTTCGGATTTACGGCGATCCCGACCCCGACCGCACCCCGCGCCTGGGCGTGGTCTCCTTCAACCTGGCCGGATTGGAGCACGGACTGGTTGCCGCTTTCTTAAACGACTATCACAATATTGCGGTTCGCAACGGCTGTTTCTGCGCTCATCCCTACGTCCGCGAACTGTTGAAACCGGAACTGTGGGAACTGGAGATCGATCCCGACGCCGAGGATGTGGCAATCCTGCTCAAGCCTTGGCAGGGCATGGTGCGGGCCAGCCTGGGGCTGTACACCACGGACGCGGATATCGAGGCGCTGCTGGCTGGCATCCGCGATTTGCTGGTCCAGCCGGATCATTACCGCGCCCTGTATCGGCAGGATGCCGACGGTAACTTCCATCACCGGACTTTCCACGCGCCGGCTGAAGCCTTATTCGACCCCGAGGTGGCGCTGGACCGGGCGCTGGCGCGGTTGAGCGCTGTAGATGACGTACTCATGTTATAGTTAGTCGCATCCATCGCTATCGAGCGAATCCATCGCCATGCCCAACTCTTTGCGCAAATTCATCGGCCTGTTGCTGATTTTCGCCGCCGTCGGCGTCGCCTCCTGTCAGGCGCTGGTGGCATCCTGCTCCACCGCCGTTGCCCCACTCGCCACGCTGGCGCCACGCGACTGATCTTTGGAGTCCGCCATCATGGGCCGCCTTCTCGTGCTGGCCGGCGTCATCCTGATCCCGCTGACCGCACTGATTCTGCTGATAAAACGGAGAATTCGCATCATGGCCGAACGCTACCAGCAAACCCCCGGCCGGTTTCCCTCGCCCAAGGGCGTCCTGATGTTCCTGCTGCCGCTGCCGGTGCTGTTCGCCGCCGTCGCCGCGCTGGCCCGTGGCCATCTGGGTGGACTGATTGGCAATGCCGCCGGCTATGGGCTGTTCCTGGCGGGCGCGTTGCTGTTGCGGCGCGGTCTCCTGTCGGAGGTCGAGTACGACCGCCGCCGGGTCGCCAAAGCGCCTTGGCCGCTGAAGACCCTCGGCGGTGGGGTCATCGCTTTGGCGACCGGCGTCACCGCCTGGCTGGGGGCGGGCCAACCACTGGTGATGGCCGTCGCCTTCGGACTGGCCGCCCTGCTCGGCTGCTCTCTCACCTACGGTTTCGACCCGCACGCCGCTAAGCGCCTGACCGACCGCGAGGGCGTGGATGTCACCGACCGGGTGCTGGAAGCGCTGACGCAAGCCGAGAGCAGTATCAGCGCCATCGAACGGTCCACCCGCGACATCCGCAACGCCGAACTCAACAACCGGTTGCGGCGCATCGTCGCGCTGGCCCGGCGGATTCTGACCTTGCTCGAGGAAGACCCGCGCGACCTGCGCCGCGCCCGCAAGTTCCTCAACGTCTATCTGGACGGCGCCAAACAGGTGACCGAAGGTTACGCCAAAACGCATGTACGGGCGGCCACGCCGGAACTGGAGGATAATTTCCGCCGGGTGCTGGTCACTATCGAGGAAGTCTTCCAGGAACAGCAACAGAAGCTGCTGGAAACCGATGTCACCGACCTCGACGTGCAAATCGAAGTGCTGACCACTCAATTGAAACGGGAAGGGGTGATCTAAGGCGAGCCACCTCCCACGACCGACCAGGAGTCGAACTGCATGACCACTACGCCATCCCCCACCCCGACAGCCACCGCCACCCTGCCGGCGTTGCCCGAAGTGTTCGCCGCCGCCCTGCCGCAGGTCCAGCAGGATCTGGCCGCCCGCGCGCCGGCCCTGGCCCAGGATCAGCAGCAAGTCGCCGCACTGGCGGCGCAACTCGACCTGCGCGACAGCAACTCCATCATCTTCTTCGGCGGCAAGGCCCAGGAACAGCTCACCACCATTTCCGACAAGATGCTGGAAGGGGTGCGCAACAAGGACACCGGTCCCGCCGGCTCGGCGCTGAACGAAATGGTCGCGGTCCTGCGCGGTTTCGATCTCGACGAGCTGGACCCGAACAACAAACCCGGCTTTTTCGCCCGCCTTTTCAACAAGGCCAAGCCGCTGGTCAAGATCGTCCAGCAGTACGAGACGGTGCGTAACCAGATCGACGACATCAGCGACGCGCTGGAGAAGCACAAGACCCAGTTGCTCACCGACATCGCCGGCCTGGACCGGCTGTACACCGCCAATCTCGACTACTTCCACACGCTGGAACTGTACATCGCCGCCGGCGAGGCCAAGCTGCAAAAGGTGGACAGCGAGGAACTGCCGACGCTGGAGCGGGAGGTCACGACCAGCGAGGACATGGTCAAGGCGCAAACCTTGCGCGATCTGCGTTCCAGCCGCGACGACCTGGAGCGACGGGTCTACGACCTCAAGCTGACCCGGCAAGTCACCATGCAAAGCCTGCCCAGCATCCGGCTGGTGCAGGAAAACGACAAGGGCCTGATCAACAAGATCAATTCGACTCTGGTCAACACCGTGCCGCTGTGGCGGCAACAACTGGCCCAGGCGATCACCATCTACCGCTCCGGCGAGGCCGCCAAAACCGTCAAGGCCGCCACCGATTTCACCAACCAGTTGCTGGAAGCCAACGCGGAAAATCTCCGGCAGGCCAACGCCCAGACCCGCGCCCAGATCGAACGCGGCGTGTTCGACATCGAAACGGTGAAGAAGGCCAACCAGACCCTGATCGCCACCATCGAGGACAGCCTGCGCATCGCCGACGAAGGCCGCCGCCGCCGCCAGGAAGCCGCCACCCAACTCGAAGCCTGTGAAACCGAACTGCGCCAGGCGCTGGCGGCGGCTCAGGCGCGAACCCGCCAACCCACCGGAGGCCGCTGACATGGGACTTTGGGATAAATTGATGGGTGAATTCATCGACGTCGTCCAGTGGACGGACGACTCGAACGACACCCTGGTCTATCGCTTCGAGCGCCAGGGCAACGAAATCAAGTTCGGCGCCAAGCTGACGGTGCGCGAGGGTCAGGTCGCGGTGTTCGTCAACGAAGGGCAACTGGCCGACACCTTCCAGCCCGGCATGTACGAGCTGAAAACCAACAATCTGCCGATCCTGTCCACCTTGCAGGCGTGGAAGCACGGTTTTGAAAGCCCGTTCAAGGCCGAGGTGTACTTCTTCAGCACCCGCCGCTTCACCGACCTCAAATGGGGCACCCAGAATCCGGTGATGCTGCGCGATCCCGAGTTCGGACCGATCCGGTTGCGGGCCTTCGGCAGCTACGCCATCCGGGTCAAGGACGCGCCGACCTTTTTGCGCGAGATCGTCGGCACCGACGGCCGCTTCACCACCGACGAAATCACCAATCAATTGCGCAATATGGTGGTGTCGCGCTTCGCCAACATCCTCGGTCAGGCGAAGATTCCAGCGCTGGACTTGGCCGGCAACTACGATCAGCTCGGTCAGTTCCTGCAACAGCGCATCGCGCCGGAATTCGAGGCGGTCGGGCTGGAACTGACCAACCTGCTGGTGGAAAACATCTCGCTGCCCAAGGAAGTCGAAGCCGCGCTGGACAAGCGCAGCAGCATGGGCATCGTCGGCAATCTCGATCAGTACACGCAGTTTCAGGCGGCGGAAGCGATGCGCGACGCCGCGGCCAATCCAGGCGGCGGCTCCGAGGCGCTGAACATGGGGCTGGGGCTGGCGATGGCCCAGCGACTGAGCGAAACGCTGGCGCGACCGGCGCAACCCGCGCCCACGCCACAACCGGCCCCGGCGCCGATGGTCCCTCCCCCGCTGCCCGGCGCCAAACCTTACTTCATCGCCCTCAACGGCCAGCAGACCGGGCCATTTCCGATGGAGGAGTTACAGCGCCAGGCGCAAAGCGGCCAGTTGACTCGCGCCACGCTGGTATGGACCCAGGGCATGGCCAACTGGATGGCAGCCGGCGAGGTAGCGGAACTGAACGCGCTGTTCGCCAACTTGCCGCCACCGCTGCCGGCGACTTGAAACTCCCATCTCCCTCCAGCAAGAGAATCGGAGGTGAGAGTTTTTCAACCCAAACGCACCTATTCAGGAGATGGCCATGGGACTGTTCGATTTCGTCATCAACCAGGGTAAGAAACTGTTCGGCGCGGGCGACGATCCCGCCGCCAAGATCAAGGAGGAGATCGAGGCTTCCAATCCCGGCGTCAAGAATCTGGACGTCCAGTTCAAGGATGGGCAGGTCCAGCTTTCCGGGGACGCCATCACCCCGGAAGCCATGGAAAAAGCGGTCTTGTTGGCGGGCAACGTCCAGGGAGTCGAGAAGGTTTCCGCCGATCAGTTGAAAGCCCCGCCGCAGACGGGCAAGGTCGAGTATTACACCATCCAGTCGGGCGACACCCTGTCGGCCATCGCCAAGAAATTCCTGGGCAACGCTTCCGCCTATCCCAAGATTTTTGAAGCCAACCGCGAGGTCATCAAGGACCCCGACAAGATTTACGTCGGCCAGAAAATCCGCATTCCGCTGGGCTGAGCACCAGAATCATCCACCCGGGGAATGACGGTGTCTGCTGTCATCCCCGCACTTTCGATGGTGGAGATCAGGCGGAGTATCCAACCAGCGCACAGTCCGAGTCATGGGTTCCGGTTGCAGGGTGACATGCTGAATGGCAAATCGCTCGGCGAGCAGCGCGTGACAGGCATCGAGCACCGTTTCCCACTGGCGCAGGTCTCGCACCACCAGATGGGCAGAGAGCATGATCCGCTCTGGGGCCACGCTCCAGATGTGCAAATCATGCACCGAAGCCACGCCGGGCAGGTTGGCCAGCGCCCGTCCGACCTCTTCCGGCGCCAGGGTGAAGGGGACGCCTTCCATCAAGCCATGCAGGGCCTCACCGATCAGGCGCAGGCTGGAAACCAAAACCAGCGCGCCGATACCCAAGGATAGCAGCGGGTCGATAGGCGTCCAGCCGGTGATGGCGATGACAATGCCGGCGAGCAGAGCAGCCACCGAGCCGAGCAGGTCGCCAAGTACGTGCAGCAGCGCAGCGCGGATATTGAGGTTTTTTTCCCCCCGGCCGAGCAACCAAACCACTCCGATGTTGATCGCCAGGCCGGCGGCGGCGGCCAGCGACACCGCCTCGCCGATGACCGGTTGCGGGTTGCGCAGGCGCTGGACAGCGGAGACAGCCAACCACGTCACCAGGATAAGCAGCGCCAGACTGTTGACCAGTGCCGCCAGGAACTCAGCGCGACCGAAACCGTAGCTGTGCCGCGCGGAGGCCGGTTGCTGGGCCAGCCAGGCTGCGACCGCCGCCAGCGCCAGCGCGGCAGCATCGTTGACCATGTGGCCAGCATCCGCGACCAACGCCAGGGACCCCGCCCACCACCCTACCCCGGCCTCTACCACGGCATAAGCCAGGGTCAGCCCGGTCGCCAGCCACAGGACGCGGCCCTTGGTTTCACCATGATGATGGTGATGTGGGTGTTCGTGGGTATGGTTCATGACCTTGATCGACGGCGGTCAGGCGCTCAAGGGGTTTCAGGATTTTCGGCCAGACACTATCTGTCATCGGTTGTACCAGCCACTGCCTCTGTCGTCCCAGCCGGGACGCCGATTATACCAACCCCCCCGGTTATGCCAGCCGCCGCCCCGGTTATGCCAGCCGCCGCCCCGGTTATGCCAACCCCCCCGGTTATGCCAGCCGCCGCCCCGGTTATGCCAACCCCCCCGGTTATGCCAGCCGCCGCCCCGGTTATGCCAGCCGCCCCGGTTGTACCAGCCACCAGGCGGCCGCCGGTTGTACCAGCCACCCCGGTTGACCCAGCTACCACCCCCCCGGTTATACCAATCAGGACCTTCGGGGGTAAGGGGAATGGTTATGCCACTGTTGTTCCATGCCTGAGCTGGTTCGGAAGGGATCAGTGCGCCACCAACCAGTACGCCGCTGATCACCGCTTGTGACCATTTGCCCAGGCTGTGCAGAAATTCGCGTCGCTCCTGCCGGGCTGGTTCCTCTTCAAGAGGATCGGTTATCGCCTCATCTGGTTGCTCGCTATCTTCTTGGTTAATCATTTTGGTCCTCCTGTTACTGGGTTTTTGGAAGTGCTACTGGCGTGGGAGCCGTTGATTCCTCGTTTTCCATCGCCGGTGCGCCATCGTCTTCCGGCGGTGGCGCCTCATCGCCAGTCAGACCGGAAAAGTGCAAGGTCTGAATACGCCAGCCATTCTTTTCTCTTTTCAGCACCCCAGAAACATTGATGGCATATGCACGGCTCTCCCCATTTTGGGTGCTATCCCGCATGTTACAGGACGCCGTCAACCAGGCGACGTTACCGTCGTAGCCGGCCGAGATATCCGGGCATTCATGCTTGAACGAACCGCCATTGAGGTCCTTGAAGAATTCTTTGTAGGTCTCTTCGACCGCATCTTTACCTTTCCAGAACTCACCGGGTCCCGTACCCATCAACGTCACATCAGAGTTATCAGCGTAGAGTCTGATCACCGCTTTCATATCCTGCTTGTTGATGGCTTCGTCATGCTGGCGCAGGACAACCTTGATATCCTCGATCACCGGGTCGGCTCTTGACGGCTCAGCCGCCCCCGCGGAAGCCGTCAGGATACAACTGGCGATCATAGCCAGTAACACATTGGTTTTGTTCATTGACAACCATCCCGAGCATGGGTGATGTTCATCCGCCAATCTGGTGGGATTGGCAGGCGGATCAAAAGCACAAAAAACTTAAACCATTTTAATTGAATGCCGGCTGAAGCCAGAGACTTGAAGTTCTTCAGGAGGACAGATCGATCACTGTCATTCCGGCGTTTTATTCCACGTGGAATAATCCAGGAAGGCCATGCGACCGGGGACGCGCTCAGGCCGCCACACTTCGTGCTGCCACTACCTCCCGCGCCAGTTCCAGCGCCGCCCGCTCCATGCGCCCGAACACAGCCTTGTAGAGTTCGCAATAGGGATCTTTTTCGAACAGTGTACCGTGGACGGTATAGGTCCGCACCGGACAGCCACCATGACACAGCGCCAGATAATTGCAGCTCAGGCAGTCGCGCTGAATCAGCTGGATGGGCCGCTCGTTGAACTTCCCGCGCGCCGGACTGGTTTTCAGCAGTTCTCCGAGGCTGCCGCACTCGAAAATATTGCCGTAGTGATAGTCTGGATAACTGGTCACCCAGCAGTCGCATTGCGCCACGTAGCCGCGAGCGTCAATCGAGACTAGGGCGTTGGCGCAGTTGTCGCCCCAAATGCAGGGCAGGGTCGCCGGTTCGTGACTGAAATGCTGGAGCAGGGCATCGAACGGACCGACCCGCACGCCATCGCGATAGCCGCGCTCCAGCCAGACTTCCGCCAGTTCGGTGTAAAAGCGACTGAGCTTTTCTACCTCCGCCACCGGCAATTCCCGTTTGGCGGCAGTCATCTCCCCACCCGGAAACGGGGTGTTAACCTGAAACTCGGTAATACCGAGTACGTCCACAAAGTGGGCGTAAAACTGCTCGGCGCCGATCTCCAGCGTGGCCTGATTGGGCACGGCGATGACCTGTACCTCGATACCCGCCCCCCGGGCTTCCCGCACCCGCCGACCCCAGATTTCGTTGTAGCTCTCCGGTCCCTGCCCCAACAGCTTGCGGTGCAGGTTGGGATAATCCAGCGAGGTGCCAACGCTGTTGCCGAACATCTCGGCGATGACCTTGTTCCAGCGGGTATTGTAGGCCAACATGTTGCTTTGCAGGCTGTGGAACACCTGTTTACCGCGCGCCTCCGCTTCGCGTTGAATCAGTTCGTTGGCCTGCTCGTACCAACTCGGCGGCAGCAGCATCGCCTCGCCGCCCTGCCAATAGATGGTCAGCGCGGCCAGTGATTTTTCCACCATATAGTCCAGCACCTTGCGGATCAACTCGCCCAGTCGGTCGAGCGTCAGCCGGTCGGTGGTCTTACTCTCGAAGCAATACTCGCAGTCGGCGTTGCATTGCAGGGTGGACAGCAGGATCAGCGATAAATGACTTTTCATGTGGACGATCCTCGAATCTGGACTGGGCGCACAACAACGCCCGCGATGATTTCCTTAAACTTATACGAACTCACCACCGTTTGCCGGTTTGAGGTTAGAATGATCCGCAAAACAATAGACCGTGAGACCGTCTTATTCTGGCGGGAAATTCCGATACCTTGACGGGGACAGTAATATGAAACTCTTGCTTAACGCCGCCTTAATCACCACCCTGGGCCTGACCGCCGGCGCCTGTACCGTGGTCACCGATCCCAGTTCCGGCTCCAACGCCACGACCGGCGGTTCCAGCAGCACTGCGTTCATGAATCGTCAACAACAGACCGCCGAGTTCGCCAAGGTCAATCTGGAACGGCTACGCAACGACATGGCGGCCGGCCGGGGTGAATATCTGGCCTCGCTTGCAACCTTGCTGGAGATCGAACCCAGCCGACAACCGGCGTTCTTCACCTTCACCCAGAACAAGTTCGCCGTGCTGTTCCCGAACGACCGGACTACCGCCGCCGAAATGCTGGCGACATTGGACCGGGAATTGCGGGCTGATCCGCGCTTTGGCCAACGGCTGACCTTGAATTGAACTGCCTATCGTTCCGTTCCCGCGCCTGCGCCTGACCGGCGTCCTGCTGCTCGGTTTGTTGCTCGGGGCGGCGGACGCTCGCGCCGATGCCAGCTATCTCGCCGAACTGCTGGACCGCGCCGATGCGGCTGGCCTGGCCGCTCGGCCCGAGTGGCAAGCGTTGTTGCATTACCGGCTCATCGCCAGTGACGAGAACGTAACCAGCGACGCTGATGATCGGCGTTTCTTCCTCGCGCCGACGGGTAAAACCAACCCGCGCGCCGAGCTGGCCGCCACGCTGCGCGCCTTCTTCAGCAACGATCTGGTTGGCGGCGACCCACAGCCGGCCCAGTGCGCTTTCGTGGCCCGCTACCGCTGGCTAAAGGCGGAATTGGATTTCGACGACCAACGCCTGCCGCCGCGGCCCTGTGAGCAGTTCCAGCAATGGTACCGCGAGTTGAACGCAGAAGCGGCGACTCTGGTGTTCGCTTCGGCCTATCTCAACAATCCCGCTTCGCTGTTCGGCCACACCCTGCTGCGACTGGACCGGCGCGGCCAGACCGAACAGACCCGTCTGCTCGCCTACGCCATCAATTATGCCGCCGACGATGCCAACAGCAACATCCTGATGTACGCGGTAGATGGCATTGCTGGCGGCTTTAAGGGCAGGTTCGATGTTCAGCCCTATTACAAGCTGGTACGCGCCTACAGCGATCTGGAAAGCCGTGATCTCTGGGAATACCGGCTGAACCTGTCCGGCAACCAGTTGCAACGCCTGCTGGAGCATGTCTGGGAGTTGCGCGGCATCGAATTCGATTACTACTTTTTCAAGGAAAATTGCGCCTGGCAGTTGCTGACGCTGCTGGAAGCCGCCGATCCGGAGTTGCGGCTGAGCGACGAATT
>JBDHRD010000099.1:0-11600 GCA_039807425.1 Candidatus Contendibacter sp.
CGCCGAGATCATCCACTGCCATACCTGGTACGCCCATTTCAGCGGCATTCTCGCCAAGATTCTCTACAACATCCCGCTGGTGATCACCGTTCATTCGCTGGAGCCGCTGCGGCCCTGGAAACGTGATCAACTCGGGCCCGGCTACGACCTGTCCTGCTGGATCGAGAAAACCGCGCTGGAGAACGCCGACGCCATCATCGCCGTCTCGCGCAGCACCCGCGACGACGTGCTGCGGTTGTTCAACGTGGAACCGACCCGGGTGGTGGTGATTCCCAACGGCATCGATACCGAGGAATACCACCCGGTTCACGATCCCGACGCCATTGCCCAGTTTGGCATCGATTCCAACCGCCCCTTTGTCCTGTTCGTCGGCCGGATGACCCGGCAGAAGGGGCTGTACTACCTGCTGCAAACCATCCCGCATCTCGACCCCAAGCTGCAAGTCGTGTTGTGCGCCGGCGACGCCGACACTCTGGCGATGCAGCGCGAACTGGAAGACATGGTGCAGGAACTGCAAACCCACCGCGAAGGCATCATCTGGATTCCGAAGATGGTGTCGCGCCAGACCACCATCGCTCTGTATTCGCACGCCGCCATTTTCTGCTGCCCCTCGATCTACGAGCCGTTCGGCATCATCAATCTGGAAGCGATGGCCTGCGGCACGCCGGTGGTAGGCAGCGCCGTCGGCGGCATCTGCGAAGTGGTGGTGGACGGTGAAACCGGTTTCCTGGTCGATCCACATCTTTCCATGGAACCGCCGCACGATCCGGTCGCTCCCGCCCGGTTCGAGCATGGGTTGGCCGACGCGATCAATCGCCTCGCCGCCGATCCCGCGCTGCGCGAGCGGATGGGTCAAGCCGGCCGCGATCGGGTCGAGCGCCACTACAGTTGGCGCAGCATCGCCCAACAGACTTTCGATCTCTACCGCCGGTTGCGACCACCGCGCGGCTGAGCGTGGTGCGGCTTCTCCCCCTGGTCGAAGCACCGTTCGGCCATGAGGTCAGCTTTCCCAGGGACTCCATGGAGCCCCTGTTTTTGTTGCAACTCTTTGACGCGCCTATCGTGATTTGATCGAGGATGGCGATCTCGAACAGCAGCCACTCTGAACCCAGCCAAAAATACCAACGCCGGCCACTGCCGGCGTTTTACTTCCTGAATCATCAGCTACAGTTATGGCTGTAACAGTTCGAGTAACACGTACCTTGTCATCGTGCCGGCAAGATGCGTACCTTCTCGCTTAACCACCTAAAGACAGGACCCTGTATCCCATGGAAAACGATCTGGAGCCCGAGATTCGCAATCTCGCTTATCATCTCTGGCAGTCGGCCGGCAACGAGCTCGGTCGGACGGCCCTCGATTTCTGGGAGATGGCCGAGCGGATGGTCGTCGAACTGACGTCCGATTCGATCCGCCGGGCCAACGTCGTCGCCGCTTCGGCCGTCGAGACCGCGACCGCCTGGCCTTCGGCCCTGCGCGCCCTGTATCTCTATCGCGTTCGCGAATTGGCCCGCTCCATGTGGTCGGCCAGCGCCGACCAGCGCGACCGCTCGCTGGATTACTGGTTGGCGGCCGAAAAGCATCTGCGCTTGCTCACGGAATCGGTGGCGCACTCCGCTGGCGCCAGCACCGGCAGCGCGGAGGCCATGGTCAAGACCTTCGAGGCTTTTTCACCCGCGAGCTATCTGGAACAGATTCGCAAGACGGCCTATCACCTTTGGGAAGCGGCGGGGAGCCAGTACGGTTCGGCGCTTGATTTCTGGCTGGCCGCCGAGAACAAGACTCTGGAATCGCTGACCGCGGGCCGAATGGCGACTCCTTCCAAGGCCACCCATCGGCCCGCCAGCAAAGCGGCCAGTTCCTGACGGAGAATCCCCCATGTTCCAAGGCATCCTGATCACCCGGGACGATGCAGGCTACCAGGCCGGACTCCAAACCATCGCCGAAACCGCACTGCCGGATGGCGATGTCACCGTGCGCGTCGACTGGTCCACCCTCAACTACAAGGATGGTCTCGCCATCACCGGCAAATCACCGGTCGTGCGGCGTTTTCCGATGGTTCCCGGCATCGATTTCGCCGGGGCGGTGACCGAGAGCCGCCATCCCGCGTGGCGGGCCGGCGACTACGTGGTGCTCAACGGCTGGGGTGTCGGCGAAACCCACTGGGGCGGCTTGGCGCAGATGGCCCGGGTGCGCGGCGACTGGCTGGTCCGGTTGCCCGAGGTCTTTAGTACTCGCCAGGCCATGGCCATCGGCACCGCCGGCTACACCGCCATGCTGTCCGTGCTGGCGCTGGAGAAGCACGGCATCCGCCCGGACGACGGCGAGATGCTGGTTACGGGCGCCAACGGCGGCGTCGGCAGCGTCGCTATCGCTTTGCTCGCCAGGCTGGGTTACCGCGTCGTCGCCTCCACCGGCCGCACTGCCGAGGCCGATTATCTCAAGGCGCTGGGCGCGAGCGATGTGATCGACCGCAGCGAACTCGCCGCGCCCGGCAAGCCGCTGGGCAAGGAACGCTGGGCTGGGGTGGTCGATGCCGTCGGCAGCCACACCCTCGCCAACGCCTGCGCCACGACTCGCTATCGCGGGGCCGTCGCCGCCTGTGGGCTGGCGCAGGGCATGGATTTCCCGGCCAGCGTCGCGCCCTTCATCCTGCGCGGGGTCACCCTGTACGGCATCGACAGCGTCATGGCGCCGCGGGTGGTGCGCGAGGAGGCGTGGCAACGGCTCGGGCGCGACCTCGATCCCGCCCAGCTCGACGCCATGACGCGGGAGATCGACCTGGGCGAAGCCATCGCCACCGCTGTCGATCTTCTCGACGGCAAGGTCCGTGGCCGCGTCGTGGTCGATGTGAACCGTTGAATGGACCGTCCTGTCCGGCAGCGGTTCAAGCCCGCGCCAGCCGCCGCAATCGCTTCAGATAGGCCCGCTCGTCCGGTTCCCGGCCGGCGCGCTGGGCCTCCCACAGTGTCTCGCCCAGGCATTCCATCATCAGATGCTCGGCGGCGTGGGCATCGCCCGCACGCCGGCACAGGCGCCGGTACACGTCGAGAATGCCGGCCGGACGATTGCTGCCCAATTGCTCGTGAATGGCGATGTGCATCCCCAAGTGCAGAAAGGGATTGGTCTGGCCCAGGTCGGGGGTGTACTCGCGGCCCAGTGCGGTTTCGGCGTCGGCCAGCACCGGCTGGTATTCGGGATGGGCGTGAATCGCCTCGGCGATGATCCGCTCCAGCGGCTCCAGCGGCTGGCCGGCGCGGGCTTTTTCCCAAACCGTGCAATAGTAGCGACGCAGGCGGTCGCGGTCGTTGCCAAACATCAGTGCATTTCGCTCTTGTCCGGGTACTCGCAAAGATCGCGGATCGGGCAGTCCGGGCAACGCGGCTTGCGGGCGGTGCAGACATAGCGGCCGTGCAGGATCAGCCAGTGGTGGGCGTCCTGCCGGAATTCCTCCGGCGTTGCCGCCAGCAAACCTTCCTCCACCTCCCGCACGGTTTGGCCCGGCGCCAACCCGGTGCGGTTGGCGACTCGAAAGATATGAGTATCGACCGCAATCGTCGGTTCGCCGAACGCGGTATTGAGGATGACGTTGGCGGTTTTGCGGCCCACGCCGGGCAGGGCTTCCAGCGCCGCCCGATCGCGCGGCACCTCGCCGCCATGCCGTTCCAGCAGCAGGGTACAGGTTTTGCGAATGTTAGCCGCCTTGGTGTTGTAGAGGCCGATGGTCTTGATGTAGTCCTTGAGGCCATCCTCGCCCAGATCGAGGATGGCCTGCGGGGTGTTGGCGACCGGGAACAGCCGTTCGGTAGCCTGGTTAACTTTTTTGTCGGTGGACTGGGCTGAGAGGATGACCGCGATCAGCAACTCGAACGGACTGAGATAGCGCAGTTCAGTGGTGGGCTGGGGGCGAGCAACTCGCAAGCGGCTGAAGAGTTGGTGAATTTGGCTGGAATCCATTGGAGCACCATGGCTTTGATCTGATGGCGTCACCCGGGCGGACCAGGCTCCGGCCGCCACGGTCGAGGATGTGAGTGTAGATCATGGTGGTGGTCGCGTCCTGTCAGCGCAATTCGCGGCGCAAAATCTTGCCGACGTTCGACTTGGGCAGGCTTTCGCGGAACTCGACGTGCCGGGGCAGCTTGTAGCCGGTGAGCTGGATGCGGCAGTGAGCCAGGATCGCCTCGGCAGTCAGTTCGACACCCGGCTTGGGCACCACGAATGCCTTGACCGCCTCACCGCTCTTGTCGTCCGGCACCCCGATGCAGGCGACTTCCAGCACGCCCTCGCAGCCGATGATCACGTCCTCGATCTCGTTGGGGAAGACGTTGAAGCCCGATACCAGAATCATGTCCTTCTTGCGGTCCACGATGCGGAAAAAGCCCTGCTCGTCCACCGTAGCTACATCGCCGGTCAGCAGCCAGCCGTCGCGAATCGTGCGTTCGGTGTCGTGAGGCCGCTCCCAGTAGCCGCGCATCACTTGCGGGCCGCGCGCGCACAACTCACCGCGCGCGCCCGGCGGCACTTCGTTGCCCTCCTCGTCGCGCAGTTGCACGTCGGTGGACGGCAATGGCAACCCGATGCTGCCGGTGAAACCGGTGATATTCACCGGGTTGGTGCAGACCACCGGCGAGGCCTCGGTCAGGCCGTAGCCCTCCAGGATCGGCACACCGGTCATCGTCTGCCAGCGATCGGCCACCGCCTTTTGCACCGCCGCGCCGCCGCCGACTGCCAGCCGCAGCGCCGAGAAGTCCAGCTTGACGAACTTGTCGTTGTTCACCAAGGCGTTGAACAGGGTGTTGACGCCGGTGATCACCGTGAATTTCCACGAGCGGATTTCCTCCACGAACAATGGAATGTCGCGGGGATTGGTGATCAGCACGTTCAGCCCGCCATGGCGGATGAAGCACATGCAGTTCACCGTCAAGCAGAAGATGTGATACAGCGGCAGGGCGGTGATGACGATTTCCTCGCCGTCGCGGACCGCCGAACCGACCCAGGCGGAAATCTGCTGCATGTTGGCCAGCATGTTGCGATGGGTTAGCATCGCGCCCTTGGACAGGCCAGTAGTGCCGCCGGTGTATTGCAGAAAGGCCAGATCCTCGCCGGTCAACGAAACCGGTTCCAGCTGGCGGCGCCCGCCCGCCGCCAGCGTTTCGTTGAAGGCGATGACGCCGGGCAGGCTATAGTTGGGCACCATCTTCTTGATGTGCTTGACCACCAGGTTGACTACCTTGGCCTTCCAGAACGGCAGTAGATCGCCGATCTCGGTAACGATGGCCTGCTGGACCTCGGTTTTATCGATCACCTCGGCCAGGACGTGGGCAAAATTGGCGAGGATCAGGATGGCCTTGGCCCCGGAATCCTTCAATTGATGCTCCAGTTCGCGCGGGGTGTAAAGTGGGTTGACGTTGACCACGATCAGCCCGGCGCGCAGCGCGCCGAATAGCGCCACCGGATATTGCAGCAGGTTGGGCAGCATGATCGCCACCCGCTCGCCCTTGGCCAGCCCCAACTCCTGTTGCAGGTAGGCCGCGAACGCCTGGCTTTTCTGGTCCAGTTCGGTATAAGTCATGCCGTAGCCCATATTGGTGAAAGCCAGGCGCGGGCCGAATTGGCGACAACTGCGCTCGAACACCTCAACCAGCGAGGCGTATTCGTCGGGGTTGATGTCCGCCGGTACGTTGAGCGGGTAGCGCTTCAGCCATATTTTTTCCACGGGGGGTCTCCAGTTCGGTTTCCTGTTGATGGATCGTGACCGACTGATTACCAAACTTCCCGTGGAAGGAATTGTAATATTTAGCTTTTCGGATCGATCAGCCGGGGAAAATCGTCAAGTTTCCGACGGCTGGGAAAACCATGGCGAATTCTGTGATCTCTACGGCTCATCCCGGTCCAAATGGAACATCAACTCTTTCCCTTCCCTACTGGAGTCTGCTGGCATGAAGACTGTTTTTGCCCTTCGTCATGTGGCGTTTGAAGACCTCGGCAGTTTCGGACCGGTGCTGGCCGAGCGGGGTTACGCCATTCGCTACGCCGAGGCAGGTTACGATGATCTGGCGGTCGTAAATCCGCTGGCCGACGATTTGCTGGTGGTGCTGGGCGGCCCCATCGGCGTCTACGAAGACGAGGCGTATCCGTTCCTTCGCGACGAGTTGGCCATGCTGCGGGCGCGGCTGGACGCGGGCCGGGCGGTGCTGGGCATCTGTCTGGGCTGCCAGATGCTGGCCCAGGCGCTGGGAGGAAAAGTCTATCCGGGCGGGCGCAAGGAAATCGGCTGGGGACCGTTGACGCTAACCGCCGCCGGTCGAGACAGTCCGCTGGCGGCGCTGGCCGATGGGACGTCAGTGTTGCACTGGCACGGCGACACCTTCGATCTGCCAACCGGCGCCACTCTGCTGGCCTCGACCGAGGTCTATCCGCATCAGGCCTTCGCCTGGGGACCGCGCGCCCTGGGTTTGCAGTTCCATCTCGAAACCACCGCGCCAGGATTGGAGCGCTGGTTCATCGGCCACGCCGGCGAAATCGCCCACACCCCCAGTCTGAGCGTACCGGCGCTGCGGACCACCACCGCCCAGCACGCCGCCGCCGCCGAGGAACGAGGCCGGCAATGCCTGACCGCCTGGCTGGATCGGGCGGGGTTATGAGGAAGCCAACCCGCGAATGCCGCATTTTGGCGCGGCAAGATTTCTCCCGTGGGTCATGCCAACATGCCCTGCCCAACCCGGGCAATCACGGTTAAGATAGCACTCATCTGGTTTTCCAGCCTTTCAGGGGACTGCCCATGACTTTCGTCGTCACCGAAAACTGCATCAAGTGCAAGTACACCGATTGTGTGGAAGTGTGCCCCGTGGACTGTTTCCACGAGGGACCGAATTTTCTGGTCATCGATCCCGACGAGTGCATCGACTGCACCCTGTGCGAGCCGGAATGCCCGGCCCAAGCGATTTTCGCTGAGGACGACGTGCCGCCTGGCCAGGAACAATTCCTGGCGATCAACGCCGAACTGGCCAAGAAATGGCCGGTGATCACCGCCAAAAAGGACGCGCCGCCCGATGCCGCCGACTGGGACGGCAAGTCCGACAAGCTGCAATATCTCCAACGCTGACCCCGGCGTTCCTTCCCTGCCCTGCCCGTTGAAACTCCGGTCCGCGTCCCCATTTCCGGGTCGCCGCCAACTGTTGCCGCCGCCCGGCGCAGCCTCCATGGATATTCGATGATGAGTGAATCGTCCTACGTTTTTGAAGTCAATCAACACAATTTCGCCGCGGTCGTGGTGGAAAACTCCCAGCGCGTACCGGTGCTGGTGGATTTCTGGGCCGACTGGTGCCAGCCCTGCCAGACGCTCACGCCGCTGCTGACCAAACTGGCCCAGGAGTACGGGGGTAGTTTCATCCTCGCCAAGGTCAACGCGGACGCCGAGCAGGGGCTGGCTAGCCACTTCCGGGTGCGCAGCCTGCCGACGGTGATGGTGGTCTGGCAGGGCCAGATCGTGGATCAGTTGGTCGGCATGCAGCCTGAATCGGCCTACCGCGCCGTGATCGATCAACTGCGAACCAATCCCGGTGACCAGATCCTGGAGCAGGTGGACGCACTCTGGCAGCGTGGTCGCCAAAAGCAGGCGGTTGAACTGCTACGCGAGGCCTTAAAGCATGACCCGGATCGCGTCGAACTGAAAGTGGCGCTGGCCGACAAGCTCATTCAACTGGATCGCGGCGAGGAGGCACGGACCCTTTTGCAGAGCCTGCCGGTAGAAGAACGCGACCGGCAGCCAGCCAGCGGCCTGCTGGCGCGACTGCAATTCGCCGATCTGGCCCAGGGTGCGCCGGACCTGGCCGTGCTGGAAGCCCAGGTACGCGCGAAGCCAGAAAACTGTGCTGCCCGTCGGCAATTGGCGGCCCGCTACGTGCTGGCTGGCGATTACGAAGCGGCGCTGGAACAGTTCATGGACATCCTGCGGCGCAATCCCCAGTTCGAGGACGAAGCCGGACGCAGGGGCCTGATCGCGCTGTTCGAAATGCTCGGCAACGAGCATCCGCTGGTTGCCGTCTACCGGCGGCGGATGTTCTCGCTGCTGCACTGAGTTCCACCCGATCCCCGGCATGGTCCCCGCGCCGGCGCGGTCACCATGCCTTGACTTCCACCACCACCACCACATGCCCAGCGTTCACCACCAGCACGTCGATTTCCAGCGTGTCACCGCCCCGACGTTTCTTCACCCGCTGACTGACCATTTGCACCGGAATCCCGCGTTCGCTGAACACCCGCTCGCAGGCCGGGGCGACCTGGTTTTCGATGAACAGGCCCCATTGCCCGCCCAGGTTGCTCACCAGCCGCGCCGTCTCCTGGAACTTGCGGTTGGTTTCCTGGAATTTGCGGTCGGTCTCCTGTTGCGCGCGCAGGAGTTCGGCTTGGGCTTGGGCTTGGGCCTGGGTGAGTTCGCTCAGTTCACTCAACAGGGCTAAAACCTGGCCAGAGTAGTTGCCATGGTTATCCATCTCTATGGTTATTGAGTCTTTGCTTCAGAGGATGGCCAGCTATTTCCCCGCCGGGCATTCCCCGACCAGTTCCACCTTCCCGTTTTCGTCCACCGCCTCCATCCGCACCGTGAAGCCCCACAGTCGATGCAGGTGCTTGAGCACTTCCCGGGTGCTTTCGGGGTGCAGCGGCCGGCGGTGATAGCGGGTGTGGCGCAGGGTCAGCGACCGATCCTGACGGTGCGCCACGTTCCAGACCTGGATGTTCGGCTCGCGGCTGCCCAGATTGTACTGGTCGGCCAGCGCCAGCCGCAGCCGCCGGTAACCGGCGTCGTCGTGGATGGCGGTGATCTCCAGTTCGTCTTGGGCGTCGTCGTCCAGCACCGCGAACAGCTTGAACTCCCGCATCAGCTTGGGTGACAAGTATTGCGCGATGAAGCTCTCGTCCTTGAAGTTGCGCATGGCGAAGTCCAGCACCTTGAGCCAGTCCTGCCCGGCGATGTCCGGGAACCAGTAGCGATCCTCGGCCGTCGGTTCCCGGCAAATGCGCTGGATGTCGCTCATCATGGCGAAACCGAGCGCGTAGGGATTGATGCCGGAATAGTAGGGGTGATCGAACGGCAATTGCTGGATGACGCTGGTGTGCGATTGCAAAAACTCGATCATGAAGCCGTCGTTGACGTAGCCTTCGTCATACAGTCGGTTGAGCAAAGTGTAATGGAAGAACGTAGCCCAGCCTTCATTCATCACTTGGGTCTGGCGCTGCGGGTAGAAATACTGGGCGATCTTGCGGACGATGCGCACGATCTCGCGCTGCCACGGCTCCAGCAGCGGCGCGTTCTTTTCGATGAAATACAGCAAGTTCTCCTGCGGTTCGGCGGGATAACGCTGGGTTTCCTCAGCGGCAGCCTCGGTCGGCTTGACCGGGATGGTGCGCCACAGATCGTTGATCTGCGACTGCCGATATTCCTCGCGGTCGTGCTGGCGCTGTTTTTCCTCGTGCAGCGACAGCGGCGCTGGATGCTTGTAGCGATCCACCCCGTAGTTCATCAGCGCGTGGCAGGAATCGAGGAACAGTTCCACGGTTTCCTCGCCGCGCCGCTCCTCGCATTCGGCGATGTAATTCCGGGCGAACAGCAGGTAGTCGATGATCGCGTCGGCGCTGGTCCAGGTGCGGAACAGGTAGTTGCCCTTGAAGAAGGAGTTGTGGCCGTAGGCGGCGTGGGCGATCACCAGCGCCTGCATCATCGCCGTGTTCTCTTCCATCAGATAGGCGATGCACGGATCGGAGTTGATCACGATCTCGTAGGCCAGCCCCATTTGCCCGCGCCGGTAGTTCTTCTCGGTCAGCACGAACTGCTTGCCGTAGGACCAGTGCTTGTAGCCCAGCGGCATCCCCACCGAGGAATAGGCATCCATCATCTGCTCGGCGGTGATGACCTCGATCTGGTTCGGGTAGGTGTCCAGGCCGAACTCGTTGCCGGCGATCTGACCGATGACCTCGTTGTAGCGCTCCAGCATCGGGAAGGTCCATTCCGATGACTCGGCGATCAATCGTGCTGAATGGCTCATGCCGCGCGCCTCCTGAACAGGTCCCGGAACACCGGGTAGATGTCGGCCGGCCCGTCGATCTGCCGCATGGCGAAATGCGGATGAGCAGCCTTCACCTCCTCATACGCTTCCCACAGGCTTTGATGGCGGTCCGGGGTGATTTCGATGTAGGCGTAATAGCGAACCAATGGCATGATCCGTTGCAACAGGAGGTCCTTGCAGGCCGGCGAGTCGTGGTGCCAGTTGTCGCCGTCCGAGGCCTGGGCAACGTACAGGTTCCAACTGGAAACCGGATAGCGCTCGCGCATGAGGTCGGCGGTCAGTTGCAGGGCGCTGGACACCACGGTGCCGCCGGTTTCCCGCGAGTAGAAGAACTCCTGCTCGTCCACTTCCTTGGCCACGGTGTGGTGGCGGATGAACACCACCTCGATCTTCTCGTAATTGCGCTTGAGGAACAGGTACAGCAGGGTGAAAAACCGCTTGGCCAGGTCCTTGCGCGCCCGGTCCATCGAGCCGGACACGTCCATGATGCAGAACATCACCGCCTGGGTGGTCGGCTGCGGCTGCAATACCCGGTTGGCGTAGCGCAGATCGAAGGTGTCGATGAACGGCACCGCGTTGGCCCGCGCCCGCAGCCGCTCGATTTCCTCGACCAGGGCTTTGGCGCGGATCTCGTCCACCGGCGTTTTGGCCAGCACCCGTTCCAGTTCCTCCTCGGCCTCGCGCAAGCGCCGGGTGTAGGGCGCGGCCAACGCCATCCGCCGCGCCAGCGCGCCCTTGAGCGAGCGCACCACGTCGATATTGGCCGGGTTGCCGGCGGTGCTGAACCCGGCCCGCACCGATTTAAACTCGGTGGCCTTGGCCAACTGGGTGCGCACCAGGTTGGGCAGTTCCAGATCCTCGAAGAACAGGTCCAGGAACTCTTCCCGCGACAGTTCGAATACGAAATCGTCCTCGCCCTCACCGCTGTTGCTGGCCGGCCCGCCGCCGGAACCGCCGCCCCCGCCGCCCGGCGGCCGAGCCACCCGGTCGCCAGAGACGAATTCCCGGTTGCCCGGATGGATCGCTTCGCGCCGCCCGCCCGGCCCGTGGCCGAACACCGGCTCGGACAGATCGCGGGCCGGGATGTTAACCTTGTCGCCGCTGTCGATGTCGGTGATGCTGCGACCATTCATCGACTCGGTGACGGCCTTCTTGATCTGGCTCTTGAAGCGTCGGATAAAGCGTTGGCGGTTGACCGAACTCTTGTTCTTGCCGTCCAGCCGCCGGTCGATGAACGTGGCCATCGGAAATTTCCTCCACTCAGGACGCCTTGCGAACCCGCAGATACCAGTCGGACAAGAGCCGCACCTGCTTGGCGGTGTAGCCCTTGGCGACCATCCGGTCCACGAATTCGGCGTGCTTCTTCTGCTCGTCGGCGCTGGCCTTGGCGTTGAAGCTGATCACCGGCAGCAGGTCTTCCGTGGTCGAGAACATCTTCTTCTCGATCACCGCCCGCAGTTTCTCGTAGCTGGTCCAGGCCGGATTCCGCCCGGCGTTGTTGGCCCGCGCCCGCAGCACGAAGTTGACGATTTCGTT
>JBDHRD010000100.1:0-11541 GCA_039807425.1 Candidatus Contendibacter sp.
CTGTCGGGAATCGCCAGCAGATATTGCCGGATCAGGAAGATGCCGAAGATGCTGGCCATGCCGGGGATGATCACGCCCCAGTAGGTGTTGATCAGCCCGAACTGCTTGAGCAGCAGGAACAGCGGCAGCATCGCCACCTGCGCGGGAATCACCATCGCCGCCAGCAGACCCCGGAACAAGCGGTCGCGGTAACGAAAACGGAACTTGGCGAAGGCGTAGCCGGCCATGGAGTTGATGAATAATGAAATAATGGTTGTCGCGCCGGCCAGCAGGGCGCTGTTGAGCAGGTAGCGACCCAGATCGAGACGAGTGAATAGCGCGATGTAATGCTCGAAGGTGACCGTGCTCGGCCACAGGCGCGGCGGATAGTGGTTGGCTTCGCCAGCAGGCATCAGCGACGCCGCCAGCATCCATAGCAGCGGCAGCAGGGTCAGCGCCACGCCTGCCGCCAGCGCGCTGTAAAGCAGCAGGGCAGGGAGGAGGGAACGGGCGGACCGACTCATGGCGATTCTCTCCGCGATTCTCTCCGCCCCAGCTTCAATTGCAGCACGGTTCCGGCCAGGATCAGCACGAACAGCACGAAGGCCGCCGCCGAGGCGTAGCCCATGTTCCACCAGCGGAAGCCTTCCTCGTACATCAGCAGCACTACGCTGAGGGTGCGATTGGCCGGGCCACCCTGGGTCATCACATAGGGTTCGGCGAACACCTGAAAATAGCCGATCATGGTCATCAGCGCCACGAATAGAAAAGTCGGCCCCAGCAGCGGCAAGGTGAGGTAGCGAAACTGCCGCCAGGCGCTGGCCCCGTCGATCCGTGCTGCCTCGTAAAGCGTGGTCGGAATGTTTTGCAGGCCGGCGATGAAGATGATCATGTTGAAGCCGAAGTTTTTCCACATCGCCATCAGGATGATCGCCGGCATCGCCCAGTCCGGGTCGCCCAGCCAGTCGATCGGGTCGATGCCCAAAAAACTCAGGCCGTAGTTCAGCAGCCCGTAGCGCGGATGGTAGAGATAGCGCCACACTACCGCCACTGCCACCAGGGTTGTGACGACCGGCAGAAAGAACGCGGTACGGAAGAAGCCCACAAACCGAGTCAGGCGGGCGCTCACCAGCAGCGCCGCGCCGAGTGAGACCGCCACCGACAGCGGCCCGCCGACGATCACGAAATAAAAGGTATTCCCGAGCGCGGTCCAGAACAACGGGCTTTGCAGCAGTTGCAGGTAGTTGTTGAAACCGACGAAGCGCAGCCGGTTCAGATTGCCCAGCGCGTAGATATCGAAATCGGTGAAGCTCAGCAGCAGCGCCGCCAGCACCGGCAGGAAGAAAAACACCGCGATCAGCAGCAGCGCCGGGGCGAGAAAGAGCCAGGCGCTCAGGGCGGCATGGCGTTCGGAACCCTTCATCGCTCGCTGCCCTCGCCTGCGGGCAGAAGAGAGGTCGGGAGTGAGGGCTGTACTCCCCGGCTTAGCAGCCAGCGCCGCTTTTCCAGAATCCGGTCCACGTCCCGGTCCAGTGCCGCCAGCATCTCATCCACGCTCACCTGCCGGCGAATGGCTCGTTCAGCATGATAGGCGAGCTTGCTGGCGATGCGCTCCCATTCGGGAATCGCGGGCGTCGCCTGGACGTGCTGCAACTGGCGGCGGAACGCCTGGGCATAACGATTGCTCGCCAGCGCCGGATCGCTCCAGGCCGACTGTCGGGCCGGTAGATCGCCGGTCAGTTGATAAAACCGCGCCTGCTGCTCCGGCTGGGCCAGAAATTCCAGCAGTTTCCAGGCTGCCTCCCGGCGCGGCGAGGTTCGGCTGAGCGCCAGGCTGGCGCCGCCGGCCAGCGATGCGCCGACTGTGCGGCAATCTTGTTCCCCTCCTTGACAAGGAGGGGTAGCGCGCAGCACGGGGGTGGTTAACCCCCCCTTGACAGGGGGGAAATTGTCAGGGGTTGGCAGCGGCGCGGTATTCCAGTGCGGCTGTACCGCTGCCGGCAACCGTCGCCCGAACTCGCCGATATTCCACGGCCCGCTGACGTAGACCGCGAACGCACCGCTGGCGAATTCCTGATAAAGATTGGCCATCTGGGTATTACCCACCGCCGGCGCCAGTCCCCGTTCGAACAGGCCGAGATAAAAGTTGAACGCCTCCCGGAAGCGGGGTTCCTGGAAATTGCCGTATTGATCGTGGTCGCGCAGCAACGTCGCGCCGCGTTGCAGGGCCAGAATGACCGGCAACTGCCATTCATTGATCGGGAGCAGAATGGCGTAGCGTTCCGGCCCCGCTAGCGCCTTGAGCCGGGTCATGGCTCCCACCCACTCCTCCCAGGTCGTGGGGAATTCGGCAAAACCGGCGGTGGCTAACAGATCCGTCCGGTAAAAAAACAGCCGGGTATCCACGTACCACGGCAGGGCGTAGGTTTGACCATCCAGCCGGTTGGTGGCGAGGATGCCGGGAAAATAGTCGTTCAGCGCCGCTTGCGGCCAGGCTTGCAGCCGCTGATCCAGCGGTTCGATAGCGTGCAGGGCCACGAATTCGGGAATCCAGGTATTGCCGAGCTGGAACAGGTCCGGCATGGCATCCCCGGCGTAGGCGGTCAGCAACTTCTCGTGCGCTGCGCTCCAGGGAATCTGTTGCACCCGCACCCGCAGGTCAGGGTGAAGGCGTTCAAACGCCGGCAACAGTGCCTTGACCTGCTCGCCTTCCTGGCCCATCGCCCAGAACTCCACCACGACTGCCCGGTCAGCGGTGGAATAATCACAGCCGGACAGCCACAAAGCGAGCAGGGCGGCGAACCATAGGCGGATGGACGACGACATGCGGGTTAGTGTAACCGTAATCGCGGCGGCTCCGAGAAAAAGGCCTTGAAATTGTTCCCTGCTGTCCCCATACCACTTAACCAGGTTCCCCCACCATTCCATTAGTCCGTGAGGTCCATCATGCCGATTTACGAGTACCGTTGTCAGTCCTGCGACCACGAACTGGAAGCCTTGCAGAAACTGAGCGACCCCGAACTGAACGATTGCCCGAGTTGCGGCCAGCCGGAACTGAAGAAGCTGATTTCGCCGGTCGGGTTCCGGCTCAAGGGCAGCGGCTGGTACGAAACCGACTTCAAGAAGGGCAACCAGAAAAATGTCGTCAATAATGACAGCACTCCAGCCAGCGAGGGTAAATCCACGACCCCAGCCTGCGATGGCGCCGGCAGTTGTGGTGCGTGCACGCCGGCGGCCGCCACCTGATCAGGGTTAATGCGCATCCCCGTCGCTGGGGCGGGGAAACCTGGTGCTTTGCGACACCCCCCGAAGTGTTGAGTATTATGTCAATAGAAAAATATTAGTATTTTCAATAGTATATTCAAAGCAGGGAACCTCGACATCAGATTGTCCCGATTTCCAGGCTTTCCGATCCAGCGCCTGCCGTATCCTGCTCTCCCCACTTTCGCATCTAGCGAATTTCCATCTTCGTTGTAAGCCGCTGTCTCGACGCGCGCCCTTCCAGTCGAGCGATGGCGTTCTCACGTTCACTGACGTAACACATGGCTAAAGTGACATGCGTGAACCAAATCTGACCAAATTTGGTAGGTCCGATAATGTCGCGCATCGTCAACAGGATGCCAAGTTTGAGCTTTGTGAAAATTAATTAGTTGATGTAAAAGAATTATTTTGTTCTGGTCGAGAAAGTTGGTTTTTTTGGGGAACAGTTGAAACAAAAAAATGAAAATGGTGCGGTTTTTGCTAAACTCAGATTGACTGTTTCAAAAGTTGTCTCCTGTATCTTACCCATGTTTGTAGGACTTTCACTTGGACGCCACATAGGGTGCTTTCTATAGCGCTCCTCTGCCGGTTGTGGAAATTCCCCTCCTTGGCCAAGGAGGGGTGGCGCGCGGTGCCGGGGTGGTTCGACCGTGCCGATTCCACAACTCAGATAGGAGCGCTATATAGTGTAGCGTCGATTGCGGCCGTGAAAATCCATATGTGGATTTAATAGTACTCTAAGTGAAAGTCCTGATTTTTTGACAATCATATAGACCATACTAACCCGACCAATGGGATTAGGTGGTTTCACCACGCCTTCGGCTGTTTTATAAACCCTGGCAGCAGACTCTGATGAAGACAGTATTTTGAGAATCACTCTGGTGACTGATCGTTTCCATGAGAGTTGGTATTCGGTTTTTTGAAATTGAGGCTTGATGACCCTATTTTAGGAATAAAGAAGAAAATTTCATGGCAGTTTGTCAAGGGCAGTGGGGTTAGCTGAGGTATTGTATGAGTAATAAGAAAATATTTGCAATCGCCATGATCGGTATTCCCGAGCCCGAGCGGAATATTTTGAAAAATATCTTCAAGCTCTCTCTATACCGCACTCACACCTACGCACTGGCTTCAGCCGACCAAGCCAGCCGAATCTTGCTGGTTGATGCGGACGATCCCAACGCCATGGCGGAATGGCGCTCCTTTAAGCTGTCCCTGCCCAAGGAAAGTTCATCTGCTCCATTACTCAGCGTAATGGTCACTAAGGATCAGGTTGCCAAGGAATTTCCCTATGTTCTGCGCCGACCTTTTGTCGCCACCCGCGTGCTCGGTATTTTGGATCAGGTCGCGAATCAAGTGTTGGTTACACCTGCTCAAGAGCGGGCCATCAACGAACAAGTAGCAGCTAAAGCCTCGGAACCACTGTTTACAGCCTTGGTTGTCGACGATAGCAGTACGATTAGAAAACAGGTCGAGCTGGAACTTAGGTTACTCGGTGTTGAAACCGAATTCGCTGAATCTGGCGAGCAGGTGTTTGAATTATTATCTCAGAAAAGCTACGACATTATTTTTCTAGATGTGATACTACCAGATATTGATGGTTATCAAATTTGTAAAACTATTAAAAAGGATAAAGTCAGGAAAAAAATCCCGGTCGTTATGTTGACCAGTAAATCATCGCCTTTCGACCGGGTCAAGGGTGCCTTGGCGGGATGCGATACCTATCTGACCAAACCAGTTAAACAGTCTTCTTTTCAAAAAGCCGTTAATAAATACCTGAAACTTTCCTAATCAGTCCCTGGATGAAATTTCCAGGATATCCATTTGATTTCAACCCAATAAACTGACTTGTTCGAGAGGATAAATTCATGCCCCTGCGCAAAGTACTCGTAGTTGATGATTCCCCTACCGACTTGGTGAATATCAAGAATATCGTGACCGAGGCGGGTTATGTCGTAATCACCGCAACTGACGGCAAGGAAGCCACCGAGAAAGCCAAGGCGGAAAAACCCGATCTGATTTTCATGGATATCATCATGCCAGACATGGATGGTTATGCCGCCTGTCGGTTGCTGAGTAATGAAAGTACTACCAAGGATATTCCGGTCGTGTTTGTGACCAGCAAGAAGCAGAAGGCGGACCGTCTCTGGGCGCAGATGCAAGGCGGTAAGGCATTCATCACCAAGCCCTATACAGCCGATGCCATTATCGACCAACTGAAGGTATTTTTGTAAAGCCGCCCGTTGTTTCAAATGACCATGAATGACAAGACTGCGAAAACTCCCCGGCGATGGCTTAATCCGAGTGCGGCGCTCGGCCGTTTTAAACCACCGCACGGCGTGACTACCGGTATTGCGCCAGCCGAGAGTCAGCGTCCACGGTATGGTTTTCGGATCGGCGACATCGGCCTGCTGATCGGCCAGGATACGGCCAGCGAAGTATTGGAGCAAACAACAGTTTATCCGCTACCCAATACGCCGTCCTGGATACTGGGTCTGGTCAATCTGCGTGGCAATCTGGCGCCGGTATTCGATGTAAAACAGTTTCTGGAACTGGAAGAAGGCGCTACTCAAGAAAAACGCCGGTTATTGATTTTGGATCAGGGCGAAAAGGCGGCAGGCATTCTGATTGACGGTCTCCCCCAGATGGTGTTAATCAATCATACTCTCCCTCGATTGCCGCCCATGCCCGCCACCTTGCAGGCCCATATCGCCAAAGCCTATAGGCAGGAAGACATCGTATGGCTGGAATTCGATCACCAAGGCTTTTTTCGGATGCTCGGTGGATATGTAGCTGGAGCCGCTTGATCGGTACAGCGTCAAAGACACAAATTTGGAGTTTTTGTACGATATTTAGAAAACCATCGTCAAATTTCGATTTGATTTGGTTCACAAGATCACTCCGAGGAGATACCACAAATGCGCACCCAGCATAATTTTAAGGATACCGTCAAGGTCACGATGGCAAATGGGCGACGGCTTAAGGGCGGAGTGGCGCTGGGGTTGTTACTCGGTTTGTGTACGGCGGCACCTTGGAGTTGGGCCGAGGAGGCTGGCGTCACCGACAAAATCATCCGCATCGGAGCCACCATTCCCCTCGAAGGCGATTACAAGGTTTACGGCTTGGCGATGAAACAGGGAATGGAGGCGGCACTGGTTGGCCAAACCGTGCAGAAACGAGCCATCGAATGGATTGCGATCAACGATTTCTACGATCCCGGGAAAGCGGTTGAAGCCGCCAATAAATTGATCGGTCAAGGGATTTTTGCGATGGTAAACAGCTTTGGCTCGCCGACCACCCGGGCGGTGTTGCCAGTGCTGGCCGAGAGCAAGGTGCTGGCGTTCGGGTTTTACACGGGTGCGGCCTTTACCGGGCCGGGCGAGGTGCTGAATTTCCGCGCCAGCTACGCCAAGGAGGTGGAGACCGTGGTCAATGCGGCGCTGGCGGCTGGGGTAAAACCCACCGAAGTGTGCGCCTATGCCCAGAACGATACCTATGGGATGTCGGGCGTCAAGGGTTTCCGCGCGGCCCTGGCTAAACAGCCCGGCACGGAGCCCATCGTCGCCAAGGTAGATCAAGTGCTGAATGCGCCGGGCGATAACCCCGAGCGCAACGGCATCGGTCCGGTCGGCGTCTACCAGCGGGATACCGTCAGCGCGCGTGCGGGTTATCAATCGCTCAAACAGTGGGAAGCGGCTAGCGGCAACCGTTGCCGGCTGGTGGCGACCACGGCGGTTTACGATCCGGCCGCCGCCTTCATGGGCTACGCCCGCTACAAGGGCGAACCCTGGATTTTCAGTTCGCCCTCGCCAGCCGCTGGCAACCGAATGCAAGTCCTGCTCAAGAAGCAGAACATCACCGATAAGGTGATCGCTACCCAGATCGTGCCGTCGCCCGACTTCACGCTGCCGGTGGTGGTCGAAGCGCGCAAGGCGCTAGGCGCAAATCTGGACTATGTATCACTGGAAAGCTACATTGTGGGTAAGCTGTTCATGACGATCATGCAGGCCATCGAGGGACCGCTGACCCGTGAGAATTTCCTGAAGGCCGCACGTCGCCAGCCCTACGACATCGGCGGCGTCAAGGTGGATTTCACCACCGACAATCAAGGGTCCGATTTCGTATTGCTGACGGCCTTGCAGGACAAGGATTTCGTGGTGATCGAACCGCACGCCATCGAAAACATCATTGCGAAATAAATGACCGGGAGATCACTGATCATGCACGTTCGATACGACTCTAACGTCGCCGCCGGCATGGCGGCCGGCTGGCAACGCCTGACAGGTCGAATGGCGCTGGGCCTTCTACTGGTCTTGTTCGTGGTCGCGCCCTGGGCTTGGGCCCAAGCTCCGGGAGTTACCGATAAAACGGTTCGGGTCGGAGCCAATATGCCCCTGGAAGGGGACAGGAAGATCAATGCCTTGGCGTTCAAGCGAGGGATCGAGGCGGGGCTGGCTGGCCAATCGGTGCAGGGGCGTCGTTTCGAGTTCGTCGTGATCAACGATTTTTACGATCCCACCAAGGCGATCGAAGCCGCCAAGCAATTAATCGATCAGGGTATTTTCCTGATGCTGGGTGGGTACGGCACGCCATCCGCCAAGGCGATATTACCGGTGCTGGCCGAGAACAAGGTGCCTGCAGTCGGTTTTTACACGGGCGCGGCTTTCACCGGGCCGGGCGAGGTACTGAATTTCCGGGCCAGCTATGCCGGAGAGGTGGAGAGCGTGGTGAATGCGGCTCTGGCGGCTGGTATAAAACCGACTGAAGTGTGCATGTATGCGCAGAACGATGCTCTGGGAGTTAGTGGAATCAAGGGAATGCGCACTGCTTTGGCCAAGCAACCCAATACAGCGTCTATCGTTGCCAAGCTGGATCAGATTCTGGAGATGCCGGGGAATAATCCGGCCCGGAACAATAGGGGTCCCGTGGGTTTTTACCAGCGGGACACTGTCAGCGCCCGTGAAGGTTACGGATCGCTGAAGAAATGGGAGGAAACCAACGGCAGTCGTTGCCGGCTGGTGGCCATGATAGCGGTTTACGATGCGGCGGCCACGTTCGTGGCCTATGCCAGCTACAAGGGTGAATCGTGGATTTTCAGCACGACTTCAAACGCCGCGGGTAACACGATGCAATCCCTGTTTAAGGAGCAGGGGATCACGGATAGGGTGATTGCCACTCAGATCGTGCCAGCGCTGGATTCGACACTGCCGGTGGTGGTGGAAGCACGCAAGGTGCTGGGACATGACTTGGATCAGTTATCGCTGGAGGGCTATCTCGTGGGCAGGATGTTTTTGGCGACCATGCAAGCCATCGATGGACCGCTGACCCGGGAGAATTTCCTGAAGGCCGCGCGCCGCCAGTCCTATGACATCGGCGGCGTCAAGGTGGATTTCACCACCGACAACCAAGGTTCCGATTTCGTGCAGGCTACCTATCTGCGCGATGGTCAATTCATCCCCATTACGCTGCAAGAATTGATGGCGCTGTTCAAATAACGGTTCCAGCCGCGCGGGTGGAATTTTAATCACCATAACGAGGTAAAAATTGCCATGGGCGGTCAGAAGACCAATGGGTGGTTGAGGTTGCGACGGTCGCACAACTCGTGATTCTCGTGAGGATGAGGCTGGCCACCCAGTTCGGCGCGAACCGCATTGGTAACACCTTGATTAACCCAAAATGAGTACAACTTAGTCTTCAGTTTGAGAGGTTATTATGTTCCGCAAAGCGTTTGTTGTATTTTTACTGATTATGGCCCCGATGGTGGTACTCGGACAGAAAATTACAGATAGTGAGGTACAAAAATTGATCGAACCTAAAATTCGATCTGTTATGATTTTTGCAAAAAACCCAACTCTAATCCAAGCGGTAAGGAAACAAAACAGTGAAAATTTAAGTTTGGATGAAATTAAAAAAAGAGACCAGGAATGGAGTAGTACCAAGGAGTTGACCTCGTTCAAACTGTCCTTGCAGCAAAGCAAGGCAGGAGAATTTCTGAAGAACCTTATAGAAACCAACCCAGCCTTCAATGAAGCATTTTTGACAGATAACCAGGGGGCCAATGTTGCAGCTTATCCTGCCACCAGCGATTATTGGCAAGGAGATGAAGAGAAATGGACGATTGCTTTTAACGGTGGCAGGGGTCAGCAGCCTTTCATCGGTAAACTAGAAAAGGATGAAAGCACCGGTATCGTTGCTACTCAGATTTCCGCGCCTGTAATCGATCAAGGCAAGACCATCGGTGTGCTGATAATTGGAGTCAAGATAAATTATTTCGAGGCTAAAAAAGCTGGTGGTAGCAATTAACTTCTAGCCAAGAGGCGCTTTTGTATGTCTCTTCAAAATCTCTTTCATCCCTAACCCTTCTCCTTCATCCCAGGAGAGGGAGATTTTTGCGTGGCTTCCAGGAGGCATCAATTATGCGCAATCTAAAAATTGGTACACGTCTGTTTATGTTGCTTGTTATACCGTTGGTAGTATTATCGATCATCAGTGTCAACGCTTATACGGGTTTTTTGGTCACTAACAAGGCCGTGACTGAAATTGGCGGGCAAGCGCGGCAAACAAGCTTCCTGAGTAATTTTATTGGAACCATCCAATCGGGTTTGCTGGAGCCAGTTAACGGGGTGTATCTCGGCACCCTGACCTGGGAAGAGGCCAGCCAGCAACTGGCATCCGCCATGCCCCAGATGGAGCGGATTTGGAGCGACTATCTTGCCAACGTGCCCGAAGCGACCAGGGAAACCATCCAGGATACTCTCGGCTCCGATATACAGAATCTTGTCAAGGCGTTTGAAGAATCGCAGAACCTTGTCAAAAAACGGGACCGCAACCAGTTGGGTCTATACCTGGCCAACGATCTGCCTGGGTTAACAGCCCCCTTCTTCAACGCAATGCAGGCTCAGACCGATGCCGCTCAGGAGCAAGCAAACAAGGCCCTTCAAGAAACCCGGGAAACCAACAACAGGTTTTTGACCTTGTTGATAGCGCTGGGGGTGGCTGGCGTTGTTCTTGTCGGTTTGTTGGGAGCGTACATTTACCAATCGATCTCAACGCCACTACGCCGCTTGACGGATACCGTGCGGGAGGTTGCCGCGGGTGATTTTGAGGTCCGTGCCGCCGTGACGGGTGGCGACGAGCTGGCTGCGTTAGGACAGGCGTTTGACCAGTTGCTCGATGAGAAACTGACCACATTGGTCAAGGCCGAACAGGAAAACGAAAACCTGAACAACTCGATCATCGCGTTGTTGCAGGCGGTGTCCCAGCTCAGCCAGAAAGACCTGACCATCAAGGTACCGGTGACCGAGGACGTGACCGGTCCGGTGGCCGACGCGCTGAACCTGCTGACCAGCGAGACCGCCAGCGTGTTGCAGGGCGTGACCCAGATTTCCGAACAGGTGGCGACGGTCTCCGACAAGGTGAAATCGCAATCCGATACGGTGATCGCTGTGGCCGACACCGAGCGCCAGGCCGTGGAACAGACTGCCGCCGACCTCGCTACCGCCGCCGACACCATGAAGCAGATCGCCGAACTGGCGCAGACCTGCAACGCCGCCGCCGAAACCGCCATCAAGACCACCCAAACGGCGTTGCAAACGGTGACCAGCACGGTCAGTGGCATCAACAGCACCCGCGACACCATCCGCGAGACGGAAAAACGCATCAAGCGTCTGGGCGAGCGTTCCCAGGAAATCAGCGGGGTGGTGAACCTGATCAACACGATCGCCGAGCGCACCCACATTCTGGCGCTGAACGCCAGCATGCACGCGGCCTCGGCCGGCGAGGCGGGCCGGGGGTTCGCGGTGGTGGCGGGCGAAGTGCAGCGCCTGGCGGAAAATGCCCGCGAGGCGACTTCGCAAATCGCCACCCTGGTCAGCAACATCCAGATTGAAACGGCCGATACGGTGAACGCCATGAACGCCGCCATCAGTCAGGTCGTGGATGGCAGCCGGCTGGCGGAGCAGGCTGGCGATCAGATGAAACGAACCCAGGAAACCACCGCCGAACTGGTGGCCGCCGTACAACAGATTGCGTCTCGTTCGCAGGAACAGGCGCGCGTCAGCGGCGAGTTGCTGGACCGCGCCCAGCAAATTCGGGAAAGCACCCGTCAGACCAGCCAACAGTTGCAGGAGCAGACGATCCAGACCACCAACCTGGTGGAATACGCCAGAGGTCTGTTGAATTCGGTGCGCGTGTTCCGGTTGCCGGCGTGAGCGGGGCGGCGCATCCACGGTCGGTAGCCCCCGCAGGGTGATTGCTGCTTGCGAAAGAGGTTTGGCAGCCATGCTCGTATCGGAAGAACAGGTC
>JBDHRD010000101.1:0-11508 GCA_039807425.1 Candidatus Contendibacter sp.
ACCTTCACGGTCGGCGCGCCGCTGTCGTTTCTCGATCATCATCTGCGCGCCGGCGATGCCCTGTACGGCGAGCGGATGGATAAAGTGCTGGATGAGTTGCGCGCGTTCGGCGCTCTGTTTCAGATCAACGAGCTGGCCCGGATCGCAGTCGCCACCGCCAGTATGAACCAGATTGCCGATCTGACCGACGTGGACATCGCTGAGGTTGACCAATCCCGGCGGCTGTTCGAGCAAATTGACGCGGAACTCGCCCCGCTGCGCAAGCTGCTGGATTTTTGGCAGGCGTTACGCTGGCTGCCCGCGAACGATCCGGTTCGACAACGCGGCTGGGCTGATTTGGCGTCGGGGCGGTTCGGAGATGTCATTGACGTCATCAACGCCAGTGCGGTGGTGGCCGGAGACCCTGCCAGCGACGAGGCGCGGACGATCCAGGCATTGCTGCGGCAAGCCCGCGAACGGGTCGGGCAGGAGGGTTTCCTGTCCTGGGCCATCGCGTTTCCCACGGTTTGGCGTCATCTGGACAGCGGCCAGCCACGGGGCGGTTTCGACGCCATCATCGGCAATCCGCCGTGGGACCGGATGAAGCTTCAGGAAGTGGAATGGTTCGCCGCGCGCCAGCCGGAGATTGCCCACGCCGTCCGCGCCGCCGACCGCAAGCGGTTGATCGGCCAACTGGAGCGCGCGGGCGATGGTTTGTGGCTGGAGTACCAGCAAGCCGGGAACCGGGCCGAGACCGCCGCCCGGATCGCGCGGGACAGCGGCGAGTATCCGCTGTTGTCCGGCGGCGACGTGAACCTGTATTCCTTGTTCGTGGAACGGGCGCAAAGCCTGGTGAATGACCAGGGCATCGTGGGGCTGCTGACGCCTTCCGGGATCGCTTCGGACAAGGGTTCCAGCGCCTTTTTCAAAAGCATCGCTACCACGGGACGGCTGGCGGCGTTGCTGGATTTCGAGAACCGGAAAGGGTTTTTTCCCGATGTCGATAGCCGCTTCAAGTTCTGCGCCCTGGTGTTCGGCGGGGCGAAACGCGCCTTCCCCGAAACGCGCTGCGCCTTTTTTCTCCACGCCGTGGCGGAACTCGACGATCCACAGCGTTCTTTCGCCTTGAGCGCGGAGGATTTCGCCGCTGTCAACCCCAACACCGGCACCGCGCCGATTTTCCGCTATCGGCGGGACGCCGAGATCACCAGGGCCATCTACAGCCGTTGTCCGGTGCTGGTGGACCGGCGCACCGATCCGCCCCGGCAGGTCTGGCCGGTGCGTTACCTGCGCATGTTCGACATGACCAACGATTCCCACTTGTTCAAACGGCGGGACGAACTGGAAGCGGCGGGATTTTATCCGGTGGGCGGCAAGCGGTGGCGCAAGGGGAAGGAGGAATATGTGCCGCTGTACGAAGGGAAAATGGTGCAGGCGTATGACCATCGCGCGGCTGGCGTCGTGGTCAACCCGGCCAATCTGCATCGGCCCGCCCAGCCCGAGCCGGCGAGTTTGAAGCAGCATCGGGACGTGAACTGGTTGCCGGAGCCGCAGTTTTGGATCGACCGGCAACAGGTCGAAACGCCGTCGAGCATCGAATGGACGCTGGCGTTCAAGGACGTCACCGCGCCGACCAATATGCGCACCATGATCGCGATGATCGCGGGGACGGGCGGGTTCGGCAACACCTTGCCCGTGCTGCTACCCGATGGCGCGAGCGGCGAATCTGCCTACCGCCGTTTCGCCCCGCTGCTGCTGGCCAATCTGAACTCGTTCGTGTTCGATTTCATCGCGCGTCAGAAGGTGCAGGGGCAGCATTTGAATCTCTACATCGTGGAGCAGATCCCCGTCATCCCGCCGCACCGATTCGAGGTGGCCATCGGCGACCAAACCATCGCCGACTTCATCCGCGCACAAGTCCTTCGCCTCACCTATACCGCCGTGGACATGCGACCCTTCGCCGCTGACATGGGCTATCAGGGCGAGCCGTTCGTCTGGGACGAAGACGACCGCCGTCACCGACTGGCGCGGCTGGACGCCTTGTTCTTCCAGCTCTACGGCCTGGATCGAACCGACGCTGATTACATCCTGGCGCAATTTCCCATCGTCCGCGAGCAGGACGAAAGGCAATTCGGTCGCTATCTCACCCGGGAGCTGATTCTTGCCTACCTGAACGCGGTCGCGGCGGGGGATTTGGAGACAGTAGTGGAAATCCGTTAGGCTCTCTCATCAACCGCCTGCACGTCGGGAGATTTGAAACATTGCCGGAGGTATCCCATGAATGCCATTGCCTACTCAGAAGCTTGCGGCCATTTTGCGGAAGTGTTGGAAAAAGTGTGTGATGACCATGCGCCAATCGTGATTACCCGCGATCACCAGCGGCCAGTCGTCCTCATGTCGCTCGAGGATTACGAAGCTCTGGAAGAAACGGCTTATTTATTGCGCAGCCCTGAAAATGCTCGCCGGCTGATTGAATCGGTTACTGAATTGGAATCGGGCGGCGGGACAGAACGGGAGTTGATCGGGTGAAGCTCGTCTTCTCGGAGAATGCCTGGGACGATTATTTGTACTGGCAGCGAACTGATGGAAGCTTCTTGAGAAGATCAACACTTTGATCAAGGAAGTTCAACGTACGCCCTTTGAGGGCATCGGTAAACCTGAGCCCCTGAAGTACGGTTTTCCCGGCTACTGGTCGCGGCGTATCAACAACGAGCATCGGATGGTGTACAAGATCGATGGGGATTTGTTGAATATCGCACAGTTACGTTATCACTATTGAGGACGATTTGATGAGAGTCGCACCAATCATCGATAAGATTGAAGTCGTGACGTGCAGCGCCGACTACGACCTTGGCGGCACCCGAATCGCCCGGAGGCTGTAAGCCCTTGTTCGCCTACATCCTCCGCCGTCTGGCGCTGATCCCGTTGACCCTGTTCGGCATCATCGCCATCAACTTCGCCATCGTCCAGATCGCGCCCGGCGGACCGGTGGAGCAGTTGCTGGCGCAACTCAAGAGCACCGCTGCGTCCACCACAACCCGGATCGGTGGCGGCGAGAGCGTGGAGGCAGGGCGCGGCGTCCCTGTCGCGCCAGGGGCCGGCAGTACGAGCGCCTATCGCGGTGCGCAGGGCCTCGATCCGGCTTTCATCGCGGAACTCAACCGCCAGTTCGGTTTCGACCAGACGGCCTACGTGCGCTTCGGGCGGATGATCCGCGACTACCTGACCTTCGATCTCGGCAGGAGCTATTTCCGCGACCGCGCGGTGCTGGACCTGGTGTTGGATAAACTCCCGGTCTCGATCTCGCTGGGGGTGTGGAGCACGCTGCTGATCTATGTCATCTCGGTTCCGCTGGGTATCGCCAAGGCGGTGCGCGACGGCTCGCGTTTCGACGTGCTGAGCAGTGCGGCGGTGATCGTCGGCTACGCTATCCCCGCGTTTCTGTTCGCCATCCTGCTGATCATCGTGTTCGCCGGCGGGCGCTATCTGGACTGGTTTCCGTTGCGAGGCTTAACCTCGGACAACTGGACGGATTTGAGTTGGCCGGCGCGGATTCTGGATTATTTCTGGCACCTGACCCTGCCGGTGACAGCGATGGTGATCGGCGGGTTCGCCTCGCTGACCATGTTGACCAAGAATTCCTTCCTGGACGAGATCAACAAGCAGTACGTGGTCACCGCCCGCGCCAAGGGTTTGAGCGAGCGGCGGGTGCTGTACGGGCACGTGTTCCGCAACGCCATGCTGCTGGTGATCGCCGGCTTTCCGGCGACGCTGGTGAGCATGTTGTTTACCGGTTCGCTGCTGATCGAAGTCATCTTTTCGCTGGACGGGCTGGGTCTGTTGGGATTCGAGGCGGTGATCAAGCGTGATTATCCGGTGATGTTCGGGACGCTGTACATGTTCAGCCTGATCGGGCTGCTGCTCAATCTGGTCAGCGACCTGACCTATCACTGGGTGGATCCGCGGATCGACTTCGCGGCGCGTGAGGGCTGATCGATGCGGGCGCGGCTTAAACTCCATCTCACTCCCCTGACCCGGCGCCGGCTGGCGCAATTTCGGGCCAACCGGCGAGGGTGGTGGTCACTGTGGCTGTTTCTGCTGCTGTTCGGCGTGAGTCTGGGCGCGGAATTCATCGCCAATGATCGGCCCCTGCTGGTTTCCTACCAGGGTTCGCTCTACACGCCGGTGTTCGCGGACTACGCCGAAACCGATTTGGGCGGCGTGTTCCCGACCACGGCCAATTACCGCGATCCCTATTTGGTGCAACTGATCGACCAACGGGGCTGGATGCTCTGGCCCCCGATCCGGTTCCGCTACGATACGGTCCATTACGACCTGCCGGTCCCGGCGCCGGCGCCGCCCTCCGCCGACAACTGGCTGGGCACCGACGATCAGGGCCGCGACGTGCTGGCGCGGCTGATCTACGGCTTGCGGATTTCGGTGCTGTTCGGCCTGCTGCTGACCCTGACTTCCTCGGTGATCGGGGTGGCGGCGGGAGCGGTGCAGGGCTATTTCGGTGGCCGGCTGGATTTGTTGTTCCAACGCTTTCTGGAAATCTGGGGCGGGTTGCCGCAGTTGTTCATCCTGATCATCGTCTCCAGCGTGGTGACGCCGGGGTTCTGGAGCCTGCTGTTGATCCTGATGCTGTTTGGCTGGACCGCGCTGGTCGGGGTAGTGCGGGCCGAATTCCTGCGCGCCCGCAACTTCGATTACGTCCGCGCCGCCCGGGCTTTGGGCATGAGCGACGGACGGATCATGGTCAAGCACATGTTGCCCAACGCGATGGTGGCGACGCTGACCTTCATGCCGTTCATTCTGTCCGGCTCCATCGTGGCGCTGACCGCGCTGGACTTTCTCGGCTTGGGTCTGCCGCCGGGCTCGGCCTCGCTGGGCGATCTGCTGCGTCAGGGGAAGGATAACTTGCAGGCGCCGTGGCTGGGCATCTCCGGTTTCGTGGTGCTGTCGCTGTTGCTCAGCCTGCTGGTGTTCGTCGGCGAGGCGGTGCGGGATGCGTTCGATCCGAGAAAGAATCTGGCCCAATGACGATGGCAATCGGAATGTGGTTTAACCGGGTTGGGTATGGGTGCGCGGTCAGCTTGATTTTTGACTAACCTGGTCAAGATTACCAAAGCCCATGGCTGGCTCTGTGGACATGTAGCTATCACCCGCCGCTCCACGGCGGGCGCGCCCGGTTTCAGCCAGGATCAAACCGGCAGCAATGTCGGCAACCGCTCCTTCAAAATATCCTCCTTGCGGACATGGACGCCGGCCTTGGTTTCCGGATGGGTGAGAATATAGAACTTCCCGTTCTCGACCGCCGCGAACACATCGTCGGCCACTTGCTCGGGCGCGATGCCCTGCCGCACCGCCTTGAACATGCTCAGGCCGGTCTTCGCGGACACTCCATCGAGCTGGCGGGGATCCGTCCGTTCGTCAGCCTCCCGATGGCGCTCGGATTCAGCGATGCGGGTCTTGACCCAGCCCGGACACAGCACCGACGCCTTGAGCTTGCTCTTGCGCAGAGCCAGATCGTGGTGCAGGCCCTCGGTCAGGGTCACCACGCCAAACTTGCTGACGTTGTACGCCGCCATCGCCGGCTGCGAGACCAGGCCGGCGACCGAGGCGGTGTTGACGATATGGCCTTCCTCGCCCTGTTCCAGCATCCTCGGCACGAACGCCCGGATGCCGTGAATCACGCCGTACAGATTCACCCCCAGCACCCATTCCCAGTCGGCGATAGTCGTTTCCCAGGCCGATTTGGCCAGCGCCACGCCGGCGTTGTTGACCAGCAGATGCACGTTGCCGAAGCGTTCAAACGCCCGCGCGGCCAGCGCCTCGACCTGCTCGGCCTTGGACACGTCCACCCGGACGCCTTCGACTTCCGCGCCGCTGGCACGCAACGCCGCCACAGTCTCATTGAGCTTGGCCGCCGAAATATCGGCCAGCACCAGTTTCATGCCCTTGGCCGCCGCCTGTTTGGCAATTGCCCGGCCAATGCCCTCCGCCGCGCCAGTGATGACCGCGACCTTGCCTTGCAGTTCTTTCATCGCAACGACCCTCGGTTAACCCAGCAGATAACCGCCGTCCACCGGCAGACAAGCGCCGGTGGTGTAGCTGGCGGCCGACGAGACCAGATACAGCACCGCGCCGGCCATTTCCTCCGGCTGCGCCACCCGGTTTGCCGGAACGTGCGCCAGCGCCTGCTTCAGAATCGCGGGATTCTTGATCAGCGCCGCGGCGAACTTGGTGTCGGTCGCGCCCGGCAACAGCGCGTTGACGCGCACGCCCATCGGCGCGCACTCCTTGGCGAAAGCGTGGGTCATCGAAATCACCGCCGCCTTGGTGATGGAGTAGATGCCCTGGAGCGGGCCGGGAATCACGCCGTTGACCGAGGCGATATTGACCATCGCGCCACCGCCGTTTTTCGCCATCAACTTGGCGCCATTGGCCGACATGAAGAAATAGCCGCGAATGTTGACATCCACGGTTTTCTGGAAGGCGTCCAGGTCGGTGTCCACGATGGGGCCGAAATACGGATTGGCGGCGGCGTTGTTGACCAGGATGTCGAGCCGGCCATGCTTCTCCTCGACGGTCTGGAAGAACTGGCCGATCTGGTCCATCTCGCCGATATGGCAACCGAGAGCTTCCGCCGAACCGCCGGCGACCTGAATGACCTCCACCACTTTTTGGCAGTCGTCCGGCTTGCGGCTGGACACGATGACATGCGCGCCTTGCGCCGCGAGCAACTCGGCAATCGCCTGGCCGATGCCCCGGCTGGCGCCGGTGACCGCCGCGATTTTGCCGCTCAGATCAAAGGGATTAGGAATCATCATCATGAGTTTCCTTGATTCGGTTAGCGATAAGTAATCAGTTCGGGCCGCCGTTGCCGTTCCAGATGCGCCTGGCTGTTGAGAGTGTTCAGGCTCACCCGGCCAGGCTGGTAGCGCAGTCGGGTGACGCCGGTATTCACCAGCGTCCAGTTGAGTTCAAAAATTCGCTCGTCGGGAATGGCCAGCACGCCTTGCAGCAGGGCGGTGATCGCGCCGCCGGACGTGAACACCCACACCTCCCGCGCCGGGTCCACCGTCGCCATCAGTCGGTCGAGACCCGCCTGGCAGCGTTGCCGGAACGCCGGCCAGGGTTCGCGGTAGTCGCCGTCGCGCGCGCCGCCGACCCAGCGGGCCACGGCGGCGGCGAACATCTGCTGAAAAGCGCGATGCGGGTGATCGGATTGCGTTAGAAAATGGCCGAGCGCACCGGGTTTGGCCAAGTCCGGTCGGAATCGAATCATGACTTCGTGATGATCGAACTCGTCGAAACCCGCATCCACGATCCAGTCTTGAGCCGCTGGCCCCGCGCCGTAAGCGGTCAGACACTGTTCGGCGCTCTGACGATGGCGGCGAGCCGTACCCAGCGCCACTTGGCCGAGATCGAAACCACAGTCCCTGGCCCAGCCGCCCAGCAGCCGCGCCTGCTCCTCGCCCAGCGGCGACAGCCGGTCGTAATCGTCGGCCCCGAAACTGGCCTGACCATGGCGAACCAGAACAATCACGCCCATGCCCGACCGCTCCGCTTACCACTTCGACGCGGCGACCAGCCGCTGGCAACGCTTTTCCAGATAGCGGCTGATGTGGCCAAAATTGGCGAAGGCCGGATTCCGGGTCTGGCCGTGGAAATAGCGGTAGTAAATCTGCTGCACGATCACCGCCAGCCGGAACAGACCATACAGGGCGTAAAAGTCAAAGTTGTCCACCCGATAGCCGGTCTTGCCGCCGTAGTAGTCGATCACTTCCTGGCGGGTCAACATCCCCGGCAAATGGGTCGGCTGGCGGCGCACCTGCTGGAACAGCGCGTCGTCGTCGGCCTGCACCCAGTACGCCAGGGTGTTGCCCAGATCCATCAACGGATCGCCGAGCGTGGCCATCTCCCAGTCCAGCACCCCGATCACTTCAAACGGGTTGGCGGGATTCAGCACCACGTTGTCGAAACGAAAATCGTTGTGGATCAGGCAGGTGGCGACATCGCTGGCCGGCATCTTGTCCTTGAGCCAGGTCATGACCGCCTCGAAATCGCCCACGTCCTCGGTCTTGGCCTTGCGGTAGCGGTCGATCCAGCCCTCGATCTGGCGGCGCACGTAGCCCTCGCCCTTGCCGAGGCTGTCCAGCCCGGCGGCCTGGTAATCCACCTGATGCAGTTCGATCATCCGGTCGATGACGTTCAGGCACAGCTTGCGGGTGTCCTCGACGCTGAGGTTCAAGCCCTCCGGCAAATCCTGGCGGGGAATGATGCCGTTGATGCGCTCCATCACGTAGAAATCGGCGTCCATCACCGCCGGATCACTACAGGCCGCTACCACGGTCGGCACGTAGGGATAGACCGGCTTCAGCGCGGTCATGATCTTGGCTTCGCGCAGCATGTCGTGCGCCGACTTGGCCTTGTGGCCGAACGGTGGCCGGCGCAGGATCAGGTCGCGGTTGGGATAGCGCACCAGATAGGTCAGGTTCGACGCCCCGCCGGCGAACTGGCGAACCTCCGGGGCTCCGGTCAGGCCGGGCGAATGGGCCTTGATGAAGGCATCGACCTTGGCTACGTCAAGTTCTTCGCCCTTGCGCACCGAGCCGGGCTGATCGATCAGTTGTTCCATGTTGCTCTCCAAGGTTAAGTTCTCAAACCGTCCGGCCAAATTTGGCTTGCTGCTTCTGGTATTCCAGCTTCGCGATCAGCTTGCGGTGCACCTCGTCCGGGCCGTCGGCGATGCGCAGCACCCGGGCGTAGGAATACAGGGCGGCCAGCGCGAAATCGTTGGACAGGCCGGCGCCGCCGTGAATCTGAATCGCGGCGTCGATCACCTGCTGGGCCATGCTCGGCGCGACCACCTTGATCTGCGAAATCTCGCTCATCGCGCCCTTGACGCCGACCGTATCCATCATCCACGCCGCTTTCAGGGTCAACAGCCGGGCCTGTTCAATCGCCATGCGGCAGTTGGCCACCACGTCGGGGTTGCCGCCGAGCCACGCCAGCGGTTGCCCGAAGGCGACCCGGCTGAGCGACCGCTGGCACAGCAGCTCCAGCGCCCGTTCCGCCGCGCCGATCACTCTCATGCAGTGGTGGATGCGGCCCGGCCCCAACCGGCCCTGGGCGATCTCGAAGCCCCGTCCCGGCCCGGCGATGATGGCGTCCAGCGGCAGGCGCACGTGGGTGAAGCTGACTTCGCCGTGCCCGAATGGCCCGTCGTAGGCCCCGAATACCGGCAACATCCGCTCGACCTTGATCCCCGGCGTATCCAGCGGCGCGAGCACCATCGAATGCTGACGGTGTTTTTCCGCCTTTGGGTCGGTCAGCCCCATGAAGATCACGACCTTGCAGCGGGGATGACCGATACCGGAACTCCACCACTTGCGGCCGTTCAGCACCACCTCATCGCCTTCGAGGGTGGCGGTGGCCTGCATGTTAGTGGCGTCGCTGGAGGCCACGCCGGGTTCGGTCATGCAAAACGCCGAGCGAATCTCGCCGGCCAGCAGCGGCTTCAGCCAGGCGTCCTGCTGCGCCTTGGAGCCGTACTTGACCAGCACTTCCATGTTGCCGGTGTCCGGCGCGTTGCAGTTGAAGATTTCCGGGGCCAGCGGAGTGCGGCCGGTAATTTCGGCCAGCGGCGCGTAATCGGCGTTGCTCAGGCCGGGGCCGTACTCCGCTTTCGGCAAAAACAGGTTCCACAGGCCGGCGGCCTTGGCCTTGGCCTTCAGCTCCTCCATGATTGGCGGCTGCCGCCACTGGGTCCAGTCCGGGCCGTGGACCAGTTGCTGTTCGTAAATCGGCTCGGCGGGCATCACTTCCTCGGTCATGAAGGCGTTCAGGCGTTCGAGGTAGTCACGCGCCTTGGCGGAATAGGCGAAATCCATGGTGTTTGTCTCTCGTCGGGGTATGGACGCAGAATACCCAGCCACTTTAAGTGAATCAAATGAATAGTTTGAATAGCCTATCATTCATTTTATGCATATTAGCCGCATTGACTTGAACCTGTTCGTGGTGCTGGACGCGATCTATCGGGAAGGCAACATCACCCGCGCCAGCCAAGCGTTGAAGTTGAGTCAGCCAGCGCTCAGCCATGCGCTGGGACGGTTGCGCGAGTTGCTCAAGGACCCGCTGTTCGTGCGCCAGGGGTCGGCCATGGTCCCGACCCCGCTGGTTCGCAACCTGATCGGGCCGACGCGGCAGGCGCTACAAACCCTGGAACTGAACGTGCGGCAAAGCCAGCGCTTCGATCCCACCCAAACCCGCCGCGCGTTTCACTTGGGGCTGCGCGACGTGTTCGAGGTCACGATTCTGCCGGCGCTGGTCCGCGTGATTCAGGATCAGGCGCCCGGGATCGACCTGACCAGCGTGCGCACCGACCGCCGCACGATTGAGGCCGATCTGGCGGCTGGCTCGCTCGACCTGGCGCTGGACATCCCGTTACCGACGGGCGATGCGATTCGCCAGACCCGGGTGCTCCGGGACCGGCTGATTGTCATGGCCCGGACGGACCATCCAGCGATTCGGGATGAACTGACGCTGGCGGACTATCTCGGCCAGACCCATGTTCTGGTCTCGTCGCGCCGCCAGGGCCAGGGGTTGGAGGATTTCGAGTTGAATCGGGAGGGGTATCGCCGACGGATCGGCCTGCGCTGCCAGCATTATTTCGCGGCCTGCCGGGTGGTCAGTCAGACCGATTGGCTGTTGACCATGCCGGAGCGATACGCGCGGATCGCCAACGCCCAGTTCGGCAACCGGATTTACCCGTTTCCGCTCCCCACCCAGCCGCTGGACGTGCATTTGTACTGGCACGCCAACGTGGACTACGATCCGGCGAACCGCTGGCTGCGGGAGCAGTGCATCGCGGTGCTGGGAGGCAGCGGCTAATCCAGTTCCAGATACCGGTCCCAGAAGCGGCGAACGGCATCGGCAGATGCTTGACAAGATACTATATATAAATTAAAGTATTTTCATACCAAGATTGGGATAAATGATTCGGGAGCCTATGCTATGCAGATGTCTAGCCTAAGATATTAGGCAGATTCTGTCTAACACCCTATCAACCCATTCTGTCTAATCAACTGTTAAGTTCTTGATAATTAATAGAATATTAGCTATAAGCGGGCAAAATCACCGACAATAAGCGATGGATGAAAAAATCCAAAATTTATGCTATTCAGAGGAGCAAAAACGATTTCTGCATAACCAAAGTTAATGACAGAAATCGTTTTTGCTCCTCTGAACGGAAAGGATTTTTTCATCATACCCCTCTCTTACTGTCAGTGCTTTTACAAAGCGACCGTGGCGCTTTTCATGAGGCAAGAACTTAACAAGTCGCTGAAGCAGAAATTGGCTCCGCTCCGCTCCGCCAATTCTGCTTAGCTTTGTCGTTAGGCACCAACAAAACCACGATATACTGGTTTAACATAGGAGAAATGAGAAATAGAGTTGTCCATCAATAATCAAATATAACCTATTGAACAACAAACGAATTTTTTAGGTTCCAGAGGCCAGCGG
>JBDHRD010000102.1:0-11453 GCA_039807425.1 Candidatus Contendibacter sp.
GCTCAGCATCGAATTGGTCACACGGCTCAACGAAAAGGAGTTCCAGGCCTATCTGACGGGCGAACAGATTCAGCACCCGCATGGCGGCCGCAGTTATCCGATTCACAACCTGGGTATTCTGATCGGATGCGAGCAAATCCTGCCGTTTGAGGAGATTCCGGATCGCCGGCCACCCGTACTGCTGTTCCGCAGCGCGGAAGCCAGCGCCGCCCTGCAAGTCGAGGCGGTGCAGGGTAATCAGGAAATCATTGTCAAGCCGGTCGGTCCCCAGTTCGATGGCGTGCCCGGCATCTCCGGCGCCACCGTACTGGGCGATGGCCGCGTGGTGGTCGTACTGGAACTGGCGGCGCTGGTACGCAATATCGGCTCCCAAGCTCAGAAACAGACGGAAAGCCGCGCGCTGCGCGCGGCGCGGCAGGAGACGCGGCCGGAGAAACTCAGCGTCATGGTCATCGACGATTCGATCACCATGCGCAAGGTGACCGCCCGGATTCTGGAACGTCACAACATGCGGGTCATCACCGCCAAGGATGGTTTGGACGCTGTGGCGATGCTGCAGACCCAGGTGCCTGATCTGGCGATTCTCGATATCGAGATGCCACGCATGGATGGTCTCGAAGTGCTGGCCCACGTTCGCAACCAGCCTGCTCTTTCGCATCTGCCGATCATCATGGTGACATCGCGCAGCGGCGACAAACACCGCAGCCGCGCCATGAAACTGGGCGTCAACGACTATTTGACCAAGCCTTATCAGGAAGAGCAGTTGATGCAGTCGATTCGCAAGATATTCGGCGAACGCGCCCTGGAGTTGATCACCTGAGACGGTCGGGCCGGGTCCGGATCACCGGCCCCGGTTCCGCGCCGCCCGTTTCCCGGACCCCGTTATGGAAGCTTCCTCCAATCTCCGTTGTTTGTTGATCGCAGTGCAGGGCGGGCAGGTCATCTTGCCCAGCAGTCTCGTCGTCGAGGTGTTACCCTTCGCCACCCCCCTGCGGATCGAAGCGGCGCCCCATTGGGTGGTCGGCGCCGTATTGTGGCGCAATCTGACCACGCCGCTGGTCAGTCTGGGACGGCTGATTTTTCGGGTGGCGCCAGATTCCGATCTCAATTCCCGGATTATCATCCTTAATACCCTGGGTTCGGACTCCCAGTTGCTGCATTTCGGCCTGTTGGGCACTTCGGCGCCGCAACCGGTCAACCTGCAACACTCCGAGATCAACCTGGATCCTGATGTCGTGGAAACTGATCTGCGCATGCCGGGCATTTTGAGTCAGGCGCGCTATCAGGATCAGCCGGTCATCATTCCGGATCTGGACGCCATCGAGGCGGTATTGCAACCCCTGGTCCGCCGGGCCTGACCAGCGCGGAGCGCGCGTTTTGCTCTCATGCGGTTGAGTACGATCAAACTGGCAGGGTTTAAATCCTTCGTGGATCCTGCCGTACTGCATTTGCCCAGCAACCTGGTCGGTATCGTCGGCCCCAATGGCTGCGGTAAATCCAACATCATCGACGCGGTGCGTTGGGTGATGGGCGAAAGCTCGGCTCGCAGCCTGCGCGGCGAGACCATGAGCGACGTCATCTTCAACGGCTCGGCCAGTCGCAAGCCGGTCGGGCAAGCCTCCATCGAACTGGTGTTCGACAACAGCCAGGGCCGGTTAGGCGGGCCTTGGGCCAGTTACGGGGAAATCGCCATCCGGCGGGTGGTGAGCCGTGACGACCAGTCCAGCTACTTTCTCAATGGCGCGCGCTGCCGTCGCCGCGATATCGCGGATATTTTTCTGGGTACCGGCCTGGGACCACGCAGTTATGCCATCATCGAGCAGGGCATGATTTCGCGGGTGATCGAGGCTCGACCGGAGGAGCTGCGGGTGTTTCTGGAGGAGGCGGCCGGCATTTCCAAGTACAAGGAACGCCGTCGCGAGACCGAAACCCGCATCCGGCATGCCCGCGACAATCTCGACCGGCTCGACGACGTGCGCGAGGAATTGAGCCGACAACTCCAGCATTTGCAGCGCCAGGCTCGCGCCGCCGAGCAGTATCGCGAGCTGCGCGCCGGAGAGCGCCGGCTGCGGGCGGAATTGCTGACCCTGCGCTGGCGGAATCTGCAAGCCGAGATGGACCACCGCGACAACGAACAGCGCCAGCGGGAAACCGCGCTGGAAGCGGTGCTGGCCGAGCAGCGACGCCTGGAAGCCGGCTTGGAAGCTGGCAGGGTTCGGCGGTTGGAGGCGAACGACCATTTCAACGAGGCCCAGGGCCGTTATTACCAGGCCGGCGCCGATATCAGCCGGCTCGAACAGTTTTTGCACCACCAGCGCGAATTGCGACGGCGGCGCGAGGACGATGGTCGCCAGATCGAGACCGCGCTGGTGGAGGTGCAAGAGCAGTGGGACGCGGATCGGCGACAGCGGGAGGAACTGGCGGCGCTATTGACCGTCGCCGAGCCGGAACGGACGCGGGCGCTGACGTTCGAGACGGCGGCCACCGCCGCGCTGGCCGCCGCTGAAGCCGCTCTGCGTGAGGAGCAGGTGATTTGGGAAGAGTTCGGTCGCCGCCAGGCCGAGGCCCGGCGCCAAGCCGAGGTCGAGCGCACCCGGATCGAGCAGGAGCAGCGACAATGGCTTCAAGGCGAGCGGCGGTTGGAGCGGTTGCGATTCGAGGCGGCCCAACTGGCCGACGCCGAGGTCGAGAGCGAAATCGCCGAGTTGAACGCAGCCGAACGGGATGCCGCTGAAACCCTGCGTCGCGCCCAGGACGAGTTGAAGGATACCGAGGCCGGGATGGCCGCGACCGGAGATGCGCGGCGCCAGGCGAACCAGTGGGTAAGGGAAGCGCGCGAACGCTTGCAGACCGGCCGTGGCCGGCTGGCATCGCTGCACACCTTGCAGGAAGCAGCGCTGGGGCGGCAGGATGGCGATCTGAGGCAATGGCTGTGCGCCCGAGGCTTGGTCGATGCCCCACGGCTGGCGGAGCAACTGGAAGTGGAACCGGGTTGGGAAAGCGCGGTGGAAACAGCCCTGGCCGGCTGGCTGGACGCGGTCTGCGTGCCGGAGCTCGACGGGCCGGCGGCCGCTGTTGCCGAATTGGGCCGGGGCCGGCTGACGTTGTTCGAGCCTCCTTTGGAGCCGCCGATAGCGAGTCTGGAAACGGCGGCGCTGGCGGACCGGGTGCGCGCGCCTTGGCCACTGACCGGTCTGCTGGACGACGTGCACATTGCCGTCAGCCTTGCCGAAGCGTTGGCTCGCCGCGCGAGTCTGCGGGAGGGTGAGTCCGTGGCAACGCCCGAGGGTGTGCTTTGCGGGCGCCGCTGGCTGCGACTGGCGCGCGGCGGCGATGATGGCGTGCTGGTGCGCGAGCGCGAAATCCGTCATCTGGAGGCGGCTCTGGCCGAGGATGCAGCGGCGCTGGCGCAGTCGGAGGCCGAATCGGAACGTCTGCACGGGCGTCAACGCGACCTGGAACAACGGCGCCGCGCGGTGCAGCAGGCCGTCAATCAGGGGTACCGCGATCACGCCGCGGCGCAGGGGCGGCTGAACGCAGCCCTGGTTCGGGCGGAGCAGGCTCGCGCCCGCCGCGCGGCGCTGACTGGGGAAATCGCGGAGTTGGAGGAACAGGGCGAACAGGATCGGGAACAGATCGAACTGGCCCGGGCGCGGCTGGAGGAGGCGTTACTCACCCTGGAGAGTCTGGGCGTGGAACAGGAAGATCTGGACGCCCGCCGGCAGCAATTGCGTGAGGAATTACGGGACTGCCGGGATCGTACGGAGGTCGCCCGCCAGGATGCGGCCCGATGGACGGTGGAATTGGAGACCGCGCGGGCGCGTTTGGCCGCCGCCGACCGGGCCTTGGAACGGCTGGCGGCGCAACGCGATCAGTTGCTGGCGCGGCGGGAGCAGTTGGCGGCGGAATGCGCCACCGATGCCGATCCGAGTCTGATTGCCGCCGAGGATGAACTGGCGGTCAGTTTGGAGCGGCGACTGAAGCTCGAAGTCGAGCTGCGGGAGGCTCGCCAGAGCCTGGAAACCCAGGATGCCCAATTGCAGGCCAGCGAACAGGCGCGCGGGCGCTGCGAACGCGAGGCCGAAACGCTGCGCCGGGAGCTTGAGGAACGGCGGCTGGCCGTGGGCGAGGCGCGGATTCGCCAGCAAAATCTCCTCGAACAACTGCACGAATTGGCCCGCACGCCGGAAGCGGTGTTGCCTACCCTGCCAGCGACGGCGGTTGAAAGCGACTGGCTAGCGCAGTTGGAGCAGGTGGAGCGGCGCATCCAGCGGCTGGGCCCGATCAATCTGGCGGCCATCGAGGAGTTTGCGCAGATATCGGAACGCAAGCAGTATCTGGACGCGCAGAATGCCGACCTGCTGGAGGCGCTGGCTACCCTGGAAGCCGCCATGCGCAAGATGGATCGTGAGACTCGCACCCGTTTCCGGGAGACCTTCGAGCGGGTCAATGCCGATTTGGCAGAGTTGTTTCCACGTCTGTTTGGCGGCGGCCAGGCGCATCTGGAATTGGCCGGCGAGGATGCGCTGGATGCCGGGGTGACGATCATGGCCAAGCCGCCCGGCAAGCGGATCGGGTCGCTTGGCTTGCTGTCCGGGGGAGAAAAGGCGTTGACCGCTATTGCCTTGGTGTTCGCCATTTTCCAGCTCAATCCGGCGCCGTTTTGCCTGCTGGACGAGGTGGATGCCCCGCTGGACGAAGCCAACATCGGCCGGTTCGGCGCCTTGCTTCGCGAGATGGCGGAACGGGTGCAATTCATCTTCATCACCCATAACAAGGCTACCATGGAAATCGCCCGACATCTGGCCGGGGTCACCATGCAGGAGCCAGGAGTGTCGCGACTGGTGGCGGTGGATGTCGAAGAGGCCGCGCGACTGGCGGCGGTCGCTTGATAGGCAGGGTTTGTGAAAGCGCGGGGATTTCAGTATAAACAGTAAAATTTGGCCTCCGTCCCACCCTTCATGATTGGGACGAGGGTTGGTGTTTCTTGGTGCAATGGGGTTGCATTTCGCGCAATCCAGAGCTTTCGTGATCGAAATGAACAATATGCAGTGGCTGCTGGCAGGTATCGGAATCGTTGTCGTGGCTTTGGTTTATCTCTGGGGCATCCGGTTCCGCATCAAGGAGGAAATCGGCAAACGTCGGCGCCGGCCGGAAAGAGAGCCGGTGGTGTTCGGCGATCCGACGCCTCGGCCGGATTCGTTGCTCAACGAATATGATTTTGGTGAACTGGGTCGGATTACCCCCAATCATCATTTGGCGGACAAAATTCTGGTCGATGTGGAGATTCGTCCGGTCGAATCGAAGAGCGTCGATCAGGGAGCCAAGGCAGATGCCGACTCCGCGCCCCCCGTGGCGCAGCCAGCGGTGGAGACGCATCGAGAGGCCGATGCTACGACGGCGTTGTCCATGACGGTGGTCTTGACCGTGATGGCGCCGCGCGGGGAGCCGTTCGGGGGGCCACGTATCCAGGCGGTGGCCGAGGAACTGGATCTCCGGCTCAATGCCGATGGGGTGTTCGAGCGGTTCCCGGAACGGGAAACCACCAGCGAGACGCCGATTTTTGGGATGGCGCACCTGCGTAAGCCGGGCGCGTTCGATCCCTGGACGCTGCACGATTTAACCACGCCGGGGCTGTTGCTGTTCATGAACCTGCCCGGCCCATTTGAGGGGACGGAGGCCCTGGATCTGCTGGTGATCAGCGCTGATCATCTGGCGCGCAATCTCGGCGGAACCATTTGCGACGAGCGCCATCAACGGTTGACCAATCCGATGTTGGCGCGGCTGCGCGAACAAGTGGCCGATCTGGAACGGCGCCGGCTCGGATTGTTGGACTGAGCGCGGAGGCATGGTGGCGATTTCCGCCGATGTTCGAACCCGCGCCGCGTGGCTGCGCGAGCAGTTGCACCGGCACGGTTATCGCTATTACGTGCTGGACGACCCGGAGATTCCCGACGCCGAGTATGACCGGCTGTTTCGGGAACTCCAGGGGTTGGAAGCCGCGTACCCGGAACTGATCACCCTCGATTCCCCGACCCGACGGGTGGGTGGCCAGTCGCTGGAGGCGTTTGCGCCGGTGCGGCATCGGGTGCCGATGTTGTCCATCCGCACCGAAACCGACATTGGCCCCGGCGGCGCCCGAGCCTTCGACGCCCAAGTGCGGCGTGAGTTGGACCTGGGTGCGGACGCCCCGCCCGTCGAATACGCCTGCGAGTTGAAATTCGACGGGTTGGCCATCAGCCTGCGTTACGAGGAAGGCATGCTCGTGCAGGCCGCCACCCGTGGCGACGGTCAGACTGGCGAGGATGTCACGCAAAACGTGCGCACGATCAACTCCATCCCGCTGCGGTTGCACGGCGGTGCGCCCGAAGTGCTGGAGGTGCGGGGTGAAGCGTTCATGAGTCGTCCGGACTTCGAGCGCTATAACGCCCACCAGCGCGCGGTGGGATTGCCCGCGCTGGCCAATCCGCGCAACGGCGCGGCCGGCAGCATCCGGCAACTCGACCCCAATCTGGCCGCCAGACGACCATTATCGTTTTTTGCTTACGGATTGGGCCAAACGCAGGGCTGGGAAGCGCCCGTCACGCACGACGCGGTCTTGGACGCGCTGGCTGCGCTGGGTTTGCCGGTGTGCGGCGAGCGAGCGGTGGCGGTGGGTGTGGAGGGGCTGATCGCGTTTCACCGCGCCGTCGCCGAAAAGCGCGCCGCGCTGCCCTTCGACATCGACGGCGTGGTGTACAAGGTCAATCGGCTGGACTGGCAACAACGACTGGGTTTTCGCACCCGCGAGCCGCGTTGGGCGGTGGCGCACAAGTTCCCGCCCCAGGAAGAACTGACCGTAGTCGAGTCCATCGAGGTGCAAGTGGGCCGCACTGGCGCGATCACGCCGGTGGCGCGACTCAAACCGGTATTTGTCGGCGGCGTCACGGTTACCAACGCCACCTTGCACAACGCCGATGAGGTGGCGCGCAAGGACGTTCGGGCGGGCGATACCGTGATCGTGCGCCGGGCCGGCGATGTGATTCCCGAGGTAGTGGGCGTGGTGTTGGAGCGCCGTCCGCCCGATGCGCAACCATTCGCCATGCCGGAAACCTGCCCGGTGTGCGAGTCGCGGGTCGTGCGTTTGGAAGGGGAGGCGGTGGCGCGCTGCATCGGCGGTCTGTATTGCCGCGCCCAGCGCCAGGAGGCAATCCGCCATTTCGCCTCGCGCCGGGCACTGGACATCGAGGGCTTGGGCGACAAGCTGGTCGAGCAACTGGTGGAGCGGGAGTTGGTGCATAGTCCCGCCGATCTGTACGGTCTGGACGCGGTGACGCTGGCCAGCCTGGAGCGGATGGGCGCCAAATCCGCCGCCAAGCGGGTCGAGGCGCTCGAACGCAGCAAGCACACGACCCTGGCCCGATTTTTATACGCGCTGGGGATTCGTGAAGTGGGCGAGTCCACCGCGCTGACGTTGGCCAGCCATTTCGGCGCACTGGACGCGCTGATGGCGGCCGACGAAGAACAATTGCAGCGAACGCCGGACGTGGGACCGGTCGTTGCCGCCGCGATTCGCGCGTTTTTCCAGGAAACCCATAACCGGGAGGTGATCGCCCGGTTGCGAGCTGCCGGCGTGAGCTGGCCGGAAGCCGAGGTCGAGCGGGCCATCGAGCAGCCGCTGGCTGGTAAAACCTTCGTGCTGACGGGAACTCTGGAATCGCTGACGCGCGATCAGGCATCGGACCGGCTGCGGGCGCTGGGCGCCAAGGTCAGCGGCAGCGTGTCGAAGAAAACCGATTACGTGGTGGCGGGCCGCGATGCCGGGTCCAAACTGGACAAGGCGCGGGAACTGGGCATCACGGTGCTGGACGAAGCAGAACTGCGAGCGTTGCTGGGGGGGTAGGGTTTTGGCGCTGGCAAGCTCGATTCTTGCGGTTCATTGGGTGAGCCGGTGGGGGGCGGCCTGGCGGCCTCCCCCCAGCTCCTGAATTACTTCCCTGCCTTGGCGGCTTCCTTGCTGTCGGCCTTCTTCTCTTCCTTGGGGGCGGTTTCCGGGGCGGCGGCGGGCTTGGCCTCGCTCACCTGGATTTCCTTGACTTCGATTTTGGCGCCGGATTTCAGTTTTTCCAGATAGTCATTCACCATCCGGCTTTGCAGCATCTGCGTGATTTGCGGCTTCAATTCATCCAGGGACGGTGGGGTGGCGTCGCGGCTGTCTTCCAGCAGGATGACGTGCCAGCCAAAGTCGGTTTTCACCGGCTGTTCGCTGTATTTGCCCTTCTCCATCTTGGCGACCGCCTCCGAGAACGGGGGCACCATCATGCTGGGCGTAAACCAGCCCAGGTCGCCGCCGTTGGCCGCAGAGCTGTCGCTGGACTTGGTCTTGGCCAGTTCGGCAAAATTACCGCCCTTCTTCAGCTCAGCGATCACTTCCTTGGCCTTGTCCTCGGAATCCACCAGGATGTGGCTGGCCTTGTATTCCTTGCCTTTCATCGCCGCGACGGCAGTGTCGTATTCCTTCTTGATCGCTTCTTCGCTGGGCGCGTTCGTGGTCAGCATCCGGCGCACCACGGTGCTGGCCAGCAAGTTGCGCTGGATCATTTCCATCTGCTGCTTGACCTGCGGGTCATCCGCCAGCTTCTGCTTGGCGGCTTCCTGCACCAGCAACTCTTCCATGACCAGTTGATCCACCAGCGACTTGCTGGCTTCCACCGTATCCGCCTTGGCTTTACCGCGTAGTTGCTGGGTGTACTGATCGAATGCCGCCTTGGTGATCGGGGCGCCATTGACCACCGCGACCGGGTCGGGGATGGTGAACGGTGCGGGTGTGGCCTTGGCGGGGGCGGCGGCGGCTGGCGCGGGTGCTGCTGGTTCGGCTTTCTTTTCTTCGGCTGCCAGCACCATGCCAGACAGCAGCAGGGTCGAGGACAACGCCAGGAGCGGGAGGGTCAGTTTATGGGTTTTGCACATGATGAAAGATTCCACAGAGGTTGGTTTAGGTGACAGGGTTAAGATTCAACGCTTCTTCCGGGGTCCAGGCCCGAATGCTCAGGGCATGGATTTCCCGGTGCATCAGGTCCGCCACCGCCGCGTGGACGAGGCGATGGCGCTGAATCGGGGTTTTGCCAGCGAAGGCGGCAGAGACGATGTGGACGGTGAAATGGCCGCCCTCGCGCGTCCCGGCGTGGCCGACGTGAGCGGCGCTGTCGTCCATGATGGCGAGGTGCTCGGGTTCGAGCGCGGCGCGCAGCCGTTGCTCGATCAGGGTCACCCGGTCGCTCATGCCGGCAGCGCCTTGCGGAACGGGTAGACTTCGACCGTTGCGTACACCCCAGCGGCGACGTAGGGATCGGCCTCGGCCCAGGCCCTGGCTTCTTCCAGGGTGGGGAATTCGACCACCACCAGGCTGCCCTGAAAACCGGCCGGACCGGGATCGGGGCTGTCGATGGCCGGCAGCGGCCCGGCCAGGATCAGCCGCCCTTCATCGAGCAGCGCCTTCAGCCGTTCCAGGTGGGCGGGGCGAACCGCCAGGCGCTGGTCCAGCGTACCGGGCGCGTCGCGGCCAATGATGGCGTAGAGCATGATCAGGACTCCTTGGAGGGGTCGGGGTCGTCGGTCTTAAGGTGGCGGCTCATGTAGGCCGCCTGCGCCAGCACGAAGACCAGGGTCAGACCCAACAGGCCGAACAGCTTGAAATTGACCCAGGCATTCTCGCTGAAGGTGTACGCGACATAGAGGTTGGCTGCGCCCATGACCAGGAAAAAGATTGCCCAGGCGAGTGTCAGCTTGACCCAGATCGGCGCGGGAAGTTCCAATTGTTCGCCCATCATCCGCTCCAGCAGGGTCTTTTGGCCGATGAAACGGCTGCCCAGGAACACTGCGGCGAACAGCCAGTTCACCACCGTCGGCTTCCATTTGACGAAGACCGGATCGTGCAGCAGCAGGGTCGCGCCGCCCAGGACCAGCACCAGTGCAGTGGTGAACAGCGGAATCTTCTCGATCCGCCGCTGGCGCAGCCAGATCCAGCCGACCTGGGCCAGGGTCGCGACGATCAGCACCCCGGTGGCGACGTAAATATCTGCCAGCTTGTAGGCGACGAAGAACAGCACAATGGGCAGGAAGTCAAACAGCAGTTTCATGCCGGTGGCGGAAGTTCCAGGGTGGGTTGGAAGGGTGGAGCGGGCGTAAAAAAAGAAAGACGGCCCCACGTTCGCCGTCTTGACCGAACCGCGCCGGACTGGCAAGTTGCCGGCCCGACATGATCCGTAAACTTGAGAATAGTACAGGCTATGAGCCGCGTTTTACAAATTCATCCCGCCAATCCGCAGCCGCGCCTGATCGCCCAGGCAGCGGAGTACTTGCGCGAGGGCGCCGTGATCGCCTATCCCACTGACTCCAGTTACGCGCTGGGTTGCCAGCTCGGTGACAAGGCGGCGGCCGAGCGCATCCGTCATATCCGCCAGACCGACCGCCATCACAATTTTACTCTGGTGTGTCGCGACCTGTCGGAAATCGCCACTTACGCCAAGGTGGATAACCAGCGGTTCCGGCTGCTCAAGGCGGCCACGCCGGGACCCTTCACCTTCATCCTGCAAGCGACTCACGAAGTGCCGCGCCGCTTGCAGCATCCCCGCCGCAAGACCATCGGCATCCGGGTACCGGACAACGCCATCGTCCGCGCCCTGCTGGCGGAACTGGGCGAGCCGATCATGAGTTGCACCCTGATCCTGCCCGGCGACGAGTGGCCGCTGTCCGATCCCGAGGAGATTGAGGATCGCCTGGCTAATACGGTGGATTTAATGATTGACGGTGGCCCTGGCCAGCATGAACCGACCACGGTCCTCGATCTGACCAGCGATGCGCCGCAACTGATCCGCGAGGGTCTGGGCGACGCCAGTCCGTTTCTGTAGCGCCCGGCGTGAATCCCAACGCGCTCAGTCGGCGCCGGCGCGCACGGTGAATGGTGGTTTCGCGCACCAGATTAGCGGGATCAGGCAGAGCATCAGTATCCCGCTGATGCACATCACCGCGTCGGTGGAGAGCAGGTAGGCTTGCGTGGTCAGGGTGCGGTCGAGTTGCGCCAGCGCCTGCTCGGAGGTCAGTCCGGTCGCAGCCAACTGGTCGAGATATTGCGTCGCCAGCGGGTTGTGGACGGTCACGAATTCGGCCAGCCGGGCGTGATGTTCGATCCCCTTGTGGTCCCACAGCGAGGCCATGATCGCTGTCCCGAAGCTGGAACCGAGGTTGCGCATGAAATTTTGCAGGCCGGTGGCCGATGCGATCTGATTCGGCGCCAGCCCAGACAGGTTGATGGTCACCAGCGGCAGGAAAAAGCAACTGATCCCCACGCCCATGAACAGCCGGGTCAGTGCCAGGGTCCAGTAATCGACATCCGGGGTGAAGCGCGCGCTCCAGAACGCCACCAGCGCGAACACGGTGAAGCCGAAGGTGGCGACCGCGCGGGCGTCGATGCG
>JBDHRD010000103.1:0-11422 GCA_039807425.1 Candidatus Contendibacter sp.
ATCTGCGGTTCCCACTCCACCTCGATCCATTTCTCGGGCGATTTTTTGTAACTGGCGACGTTTTTGCAATTGTCGCGGTGGATGGCGATGCCGCGCCCGGTGTTGAGATAGCCGACGATAGCGTCGCCCGGCAGCGGCCGACAACACTTGCCGAAGCTGACTACCGTACCCTCGGCGCCCTTGATCAACAACGGTTGGACGCCAGCGTCCGGCGCGGCTGTTTCTTCCTCATCCGGCAACAACCGCTTGGCGATCAGCGCGGCAACCCGGTTGCCCAGCCCGATGTCAGCTAGCAGTTCATCGAAACTGGCCAGATTGAATTCCCGGACCAGCGTCCGGATCCGGGCGACGGGCAGTTCACCCAAGCTGCCGATTCGGCCCACCAGCGCTTTCTCCAGCATCCGCTTGCCGAGGAGAACTGCTTCATCGCGCTGCAAATATTTGAGATAGTGACGAATGCTGGCGCGGGCCTTGGCGGTGACCACAAAGCTGAGCCAGGCGGGGTTGGGTCGGGCAGTGGGGGTGATGATGGCTTCGACGGTCTGGCCGGTGACCAGCTTGGTGCGCAGCGGCGCCAACCGCCGGTCGATCTTGGCCCCCACGCAGGTGTTGCCGACATCGGAGTGGATGGCGTAGGCGAAATCCACAGCGGTGGCGCCGCGCGGCAGTTGGACGATCTCGCCGCGCGGGGTGAACACGTAGACCTCGTCGGGAAACAGGTCCACCTTGATGCTTTCCAGGAATTCCACCGGGTTGCCGGCCCGGCGCTGCATGTCCAGCAGTTTGCGCAGCCATTCGCGCGCCCGTTGCTGGGCGTGACTGCCCTGGCCGTCGCCGTCAGACTTGTAGCGCCAGTGGGCGGCGACCCCGACCTCGGCCATGACATGCATTTCCTCGGTGCGGATCTGCGCCTCGATCGGCACGCCGTTCGGTCCGAACAGCACGGTGTGCAGCGACTGATAGCCGTTGGCCTTGGGGATGGCGATGTAGTCCTTGAACCGGCCCATGATCGGCTTGTACAGGCCGTGCATCGCGCCCAGCGCACGGTAACAGGTGTCTACCGTGTCCACGATGACCCGCACGGCGTAGACGTCGTGGACTTCCTTGAACGGCAGGCGCTTGAGGCGCATTTTCTGGTAAATGCCCCACAGGTGTTTGCTGCGACCCACCACCCGGCCGGCGATGTCCTCGTCGCGGAGCCGGTCCTGGATGCGGGTTTCCAACTGGCCGATGATCTCGTGGCGGTTGCCGCTCAGCTTGCGCACCGCATCCTGCAAGATTCGGTAGCGCATGGGATACAGATGGCTGAAACCGAGGTTTTCCAGTTCCTGGCGCAGGTGGTTCATGCCCAGCCGGCCGGCGATGGGTGCGTAGATTTCCAGAGTTTCGCGGGCGATGTGGCGGCGCGATTCCGGGCGCATGGCGCCGAGAGTGCGCATGTTGTGCAGGCGGTCGGCCAGCTTGATCATGATCACCCGCAGGTCCTTGGCCATCGCCAGGAACATCTTGCGAAAGTTTTCGGCCTGCGCCTCCAGCTTGGAATTGAACTGAATCTGGGTCAGCTTGCTGACGCCATCCACCAGTTCGGCGACTTCCGACCCGAAGCGAGCGCTGATCTGCTCCTTGTTGTAATGGGTGTCCTCGATGACGTCGTGCAGCAGGGCCGCTTGCAGAGTCCCATGATCGAAGCGCACGTTGGCGAGGATGCGGGCCACTGCCAGCGGGTGAAAGATGTACGGCTCGCCGCTTTTACGGTAAATGCCGGCGTGGGCCTCGGTGGCGAAATAACAGGTTTCGCGCAAACGCTCGACCTGCCCCGGTTCAAGATAATCGGCGGCAATGGCGCACAGGTCGTCGATGCGCAGGCGCAGATCGTCCAGCCACTCGTCATCCACTGCCAAAGCGCGGCTGGGCTCAACCTCGGCGCAGATGTCCCCCAACAACGCGTCCATCACGACGGCGGGCCTCCCATGACTGGAATGGCGCGGTCAATCCGATTCGGGCGGCGAGTCGTCGAATGCGGCAAATGCAGGTTCGGGCGCCAAAATGGGCGCGGGCGCGCTGAAGCGGCCATATTTTTCCTTGATCAGGGTGTTGAGCTTGCCATCGGCCAGTTCCCGCAGAGCGACGACGGTAGGCTTGTCGTTTTCCCACGGCACTAACGCTTCATGACCAAGCGCCAGGTCACGGGCGCGGCGCGCGGCGATCAGCACCAGTTCGAAACGGTTATTCACCCGCGCCAGGCAGTCTTCTACGGTAATTCGGGCCATTCAGGGGATTCTCCAACTGTGGCATTGCCAATTTGAAATGAAACAGTTTAGTGAAAAACAAGCAGTTAAGACAAGAGCGCACCGAGTAATTCCGGGTGTCGCTCCAGTTGCGCCGTCCGCCGCTGGCGCTGGGCGATGAAAATGGCACGCAGTTCGGTGAGCGCCGTCTCGAATTGATCGTTGATCACCAGGTAATCGAACTCCGCGTAGTGCGACAGTTCATCCAGCGCCGCCGCCATGCGTCGTTCGATGACCTCGGCGCTGTCCTGGCCTCGCCCGGCCAGTCGCTGCCGCAAGGCATCACGGGAGGGGGGCAGGATGAAGATACCCACGCAGCCCGGCATCTGTTGGCGCGCTTGCCGGGCGCCCTGCCAGTCGATTTCCAGAATCACGTCCAGTCCTTCCTGCAATTTTGACAGCACGGCGGCGCGACTGGTGCCGTAGTAGTTGTCGAACACCTGGGCGTGTTCCAGGAATGCGCCTTGGGCGATCATCGTCGCAAAGGCGGGGAGGGAGACGAAGTGATAATGAACGCCCTCCTGCTCGCCCGGCCGGGAGGGGCGGGTGGTGTGGGAAATGGAAGCGACCACGCCGGGCGTGGTCTCCACCAGGCTTTTGACCAGGCTGGTTTTGCCGGCCCCGGATGGGGCGGCCACAATGTATAACGTCCCGATGGCCATTGAATTGAAACCTATAGCCTTGCAAGGTGAATTTAGGATTTGGCCGAGAACAATTTCCCTACCGAGTCTGAATCACGGATTGCCACGGATGCCACGGATTGTTCTGCGTCATCCGATCATTCGTGGCAATCCGTGATTCAGACATTGAGGATGACGTCGACGATCATCCCCGCGCTGCTGACCTTCGCGATCACCAGAAAATAGACCTGAGAAACTTGACAGGCCCTACGGACGGGCGAAGGCTTCCCGCACCAGCCGTTCCATGATCTCGCCCCAACGCTGGCGGGGCCGTTGCTGCCAGAATCGCGCGTCGGGCCGGCCATCGAATTTTTGTTTGTAAATCGCCAGCGCCGCCACCGCCGCCGCCAGCCCGAATGCCAGCGGCGCATTCGGGATGCCGGCGAACGGCAACACCAGAACCATCAATACCGTGAACGCGCCAATCCAGCCCCAAGGGATGTACAGGCAGTAATCGATCTCGAACCGGGCGCCGTCGCGGCGGACGGTGACCCGCATCGGCCAGTCATCCTGCGTCAGGTAAGCGCGCCGGCGAAATTCCAGCAGGTTCTCCCGCTCGACGGCAATGCGGAATTGCTTGAGCAACAGGGCATTGCGGAATTTTTTGAGTTGAGGGTCGCCGCCGTGCGCCGTCATCCGCGTCAGCCGTCCCAGATGGTGGATCGTCAACTCGTCCGCCATCCTCACTCGCTCACCGTGAGGACCACCTTGCCGGTGGATTTGCGCGTGACCACGGATCGCAACGCCTCGACCGCCTGTTCCAGCGAATAGGTCGCCGAAATATGCGGCTGCAGCGCGCCTTGCAGATACCAGTCGATCAGAATGCGGAAGCTCTCGGTCATCACCTGGGGATTCAATTCCGCGTAGGCTGGCCAGTTGAGGCCGATCACGTCCACGTTCTTGACCAGCAGATGATTGGCGGGAATTTGCGGCACCGTGCCGCCGGCGAAACCGATCACCAGAATTCGCCCCTCGAACGCGATGCCGCGTAGCGAAGCCGCGAACAGATCGCCGCCGACCGGATCGTAGACCACGTCCGCGCCCCGCCCGCCGGTGAGCTCCTTGATGCGTTCGCGCACGTCCTCGCGGCTGCTATCGACCAGATCATCCGCGCCGTGCCGCCGGGCGACTTCGAGCTTGTCGGGACTGCTGGCGGTGGCGATTACCGTCGCGCCCAGTTGTTTGCCGATGGCGACTGCCGTCAGCCCGACCCCGCCGGAGGCGCCATGCACCACCAGTGTCTCCCCGGCCCGCAACCGCGCCCGGTGCCACAAGGCGACGTGCGAGGTGCCGAACACCACCGGAAAGGCCGCGCCGTGTTCCCAAGGCATCGCCGCCGGCATCGCCACGCAGCGGTTGACGTTCACCACCACCTGCTCGGCGTAGCCGCCATGCGGGGGGATAGCGATGACGCGATCACCGACCGCGAAGCTCGTCACGCCATCGCCCACATCCAGTACCTCGCCGGCCACCTCGAAGCCGGGGCTAAACGGCGGTGGCGGTTTGACCTGATATTGGCCCCGGGTGATCAGGCTATCGGCGAAGTTGACCCCGCAGGCGCGGACCTGCACCCGCACCTGGCCCGCCGCTGGCGTGGGCGCAGGAACCTCTTCGAGGGTCAAGCCGTCAATTCCGCTGAGTTCGCGACAGACCATCGCTTTCATGGAAGACCCCCCATCGTTGCGAAAAACAGGGGCGCGACGACCACGCCCCTGTTTCTCCACTACATCATTCGCCGATGATCTTGCGGACCACGTCGGTCATGGAGATCACGCCGACCGGTTGATCGTTCTCGGTGACCACCAGCCGGTGCATCCGCCGACCGGTCATCTGGCTGACCGCTTCGCTGAGCAGGATGCCGGCGTCGCAGGTGGCGCAGCCCAGGGTCATGACGTCCTTGGCCAGCATCGCCCGCGCCTGCTCCGAGGTCCGGCCCTGCCGCGCCAGCACCATGTCGGTCTGCGACACCACGCCGACCGCCTTGCCGCCGTCCATGACGACCACCGCGTGGATCTCGTGGTCCACCATGATCTTGGCCACTTGGCCGATGGTGTCGCCTGGCGTGCAGGCGATGATGCCGCGATTCATCAGATCCTTGACCCTGGTGCCGTCATCCACGATGGTGATGGCCTCGGCCTCGGCGATGCCGGGTAGCGGCGCGGACATCGGGTACGGATGCGGCGTCGTGTGCACGTCGCCCTTGGGCAGGGACGGATGCTCGATGGCCACCGGCGGCTTGCCGTGGGCGCCGAGGCCAAAGTCCTTGGCGCCGACCAGCACCGCCATGTTGCCGTGCGGGTGCTTGTTGTCGTGCATGAGCTGGTGGGCGGCCGGGATTTCTTCGTAGGTAAACGCCCGCGACAGGCACGGATCGAGCAGGCCACGCAGCGCCAGCTCGTTCATCTGGTTCGATTGCACGGTGTTGGCGAAATGCGAGCCTTGCAGCCGCTTTTGCCGCATCCACAGGTAGCGCAGGTCCACGGTAGCGTTGTAGCCGGTGGTGCCGGCGCAGACCACGACCATGCCGCCGGTCTCGCAGACGAAGATCGAGGTGGGAATGGTGGTTTCGCCGGGGTGCTCGAACACGAGATTCGGCGTCCGTTTCTCGCCCAGCACCTCCCAAATCTTGGCGCCGAACGCCCGCACGCCCTTCATCCATTTGGCGTAGCCGGCGTTGTCCTTCCAGTGCGGCAACATGCCCCAGTGGTCGAACTCGTTGCGGTTGATGCAGCCCTTGGCCCCCAGCTTCATGCAGTAGTCGAACTTGTCCTCGCCCGACACCATGGCGATGGAGGTCGCGCCGGCCGCCTTGACGATCTGAATGGCCATGGAGCCAAGACCGCCCGCGCCGCCCCAGATCAGCGCCACGTCGCCCTTCTTGATCGCATTCTTGTCCCAGCCGTGCAACATCCGCCAGGCGGTGGCCGCCACCAGCGTATAGGCGGACGCTTCTTCCCAGTTCATGTGCCGGGGCTTGGGCATGCACTGCTGGGCCTGCACCTTGGTGAACTGGGCGAAACTGCCCCAGTTGGTCTCGTAGCCCCAGATCTTGAAGGTCGGCGAGTACATCGGGTCGCCGCCGCTCTTGACCCAGGCGCAGTCACGGCTGTATTGACCGCAATGCATCACCACCTCGTCGCCCACCTTGACGTTGGTCACGTCCTTGCCGACCTTGTAGACGATGCCGGAGGCGTCGCTGCCGCCGATGTGGAAGTCTTCCTTCTCGCCGGCCTTGTTGCGCGCGCCGATGACATTGACCGGAATGCCCAGCCCGGCCCAGACGTTGTTGTAGTTGATGCCCGCCGCCATCACGTAGACCAGCACTTCGTCGTCGGCGATGGGCGGCGTATTCACCACTTCCTTTTGAAACGCTTCCGTGGGCTTGCCGAAGCGTTCGGGCCGGATCAGCCAGGCGTGCATCTTGGGGGGGACTACGCCCAGCGGCGGCTGTTCGGCGACGTCGTAAAGTTCTTTGGTCATTTTCATTGCTCTCTGTTGGGGTTGTTGCTTGAGTTAAGACACTGACGCGAAAAAACTTTAACCTTTAACCTTGATCTCCCGAATCACGCGGGCGCGCAGAGCTTCGTATTCGGCGATGGGCGAGCGGCGCGGCGCTTCGGCCAGGGCCGCGAACAGCGCATCCTCTCCACCCACCAGATTGATCCCGTAGCGCCCGAACTCCTCGCGCAGGTGCTTGACCAGCCATTCCGCCTGGCAACGCTGGCGGCGGGCGGTGAACTGGCCGCGCGCCAACAGCCAGTTCCTGTGGCTGTTCAGCGCATCGGCCAGTTGTTCGATGCCACTGCCCAGCGCGGCGCTGGCCGACAGCGCCGGCACCTGCCAGCCTTCCGGGTCCATCTGCCGCCGTAGTGTATTTTTCAGTTCGGACAGCGTCTTGCGCGCCGCCATGCCGATGTCTTCCTTGTTGACGACGATGACGTGCGGGATTTCCATGATGCCAGCCTTGAGAAACTGGATGCTATCGCCGGAAGCAGGCTGGGCGACGAAACAGGTGGTGTCGGTCATCTTGGAGACATCGATCTCCTTCTGGCCGACGCCGACCGTTTCCACCAGCACGATGTCGAAGGCCGCCAGCATCGCCAGGCTCATCGGCCAGACCTCGGCGCTGAGGCCGCCAAACTCGCCGCGACAGGCCAGCGAGCGGATGAACACCTCGCGGTCGGCGCCGCTGGCGTGCATCCGCAGCCGGTCGCCCAGCAGCGCCCCACCGGTGATGGGACTGGACGGGTCCACCGCCAGGATGGCGACTTTCAATCCGCGCCGCCGCCACACCTGAATCAGGGCGGCAGTCAGCGAGGATTTGCCCGCGCCGGGCGGGCCAGTGATGCCGATCAGATGGCTGCCGGCATCCAGTTTCTCCGCCGGCAGCGCATCCAGAAACGCGGCGGCGCACTGGCGGGCCGCCGGCCGGCGGTCGTCCAGCAGGTTCAGCGCCCGGGCCAGCGCCAGCCGGTCGCGGCCACTGACGGCGGCGGCCAGCGCCGCCGGTTCGGGAAGCGCGAGGGTCATGCCACCACGACCGGTTTCAGGTCGTTGGCTTTACGGATCAGGTTGAGGATATCCACCATGATGCCGTTCATGTCGATGTCCTTGGGGGTGTAGACAGCGGCGATACCCTTTTCCTTCAACAGCTTGGCGTCGCTTTCCGGGATGATGCCGCCGATGACCACCGGCAGTCCCTTCAGCCCGACCTGGTCCAGTTGGTTGAAGACGTCCTCGACCATCTCCACGTGACTGCCCGACAATACCGACAGGCCGATCAGGTGGACACCTTCCTCCAGCGCCGCCTTGGCGATCTGTTCCGGGGTCAGACGGATGCCTTCGTAGACGATCTCGAACCCGACATCGCGGCCCTTGACCGCGATCTGCTCGGCGCCGTTGCTGTGGCCATCCAGGCCCGGCTTGCCGACCAGCAGGCGCAGCGGCCGGCCCACTTCCTCGCCGGTCTTCGTCACCTCGGTGCGAATCGCCACCGCCCGCGTGCCGCGCGCGTCGTCGTTGGCGGGAATGTCGATGCCGGTCGGCGCGCGATATTCGCCGAAAATATCGCGCAGGGTCTGCGACCATTCGCCGGTCGTCACCCCGGCATGGGCGCACAGAATGGATGCCGGCATGATATTCGCCCCGCCACGCGCCGTCTCCGCCAAATTGGCCAGCGCCGCCTTGACCTCGGCGTTGTTGCGCTTGACGCGGAAGGCGTTGAGCCGCTCGACCTGCTCCCGTTCGGCGCGCGGATCGACCTTCATAATGCCGCTGTCCTTGCCGCCGGTCAGCGGCGATTCCTCGGTTTCCCGGAAGCAGTTGAGGCCGACGATCTTCAGGTCGCCGCGTTCGATAGCGCGCATCCGCTCGGTGTGGCTGGTCACCAGTTGCCGCTTGACATAACCGGATTCGATGGCCTGCACCATGCCGCCCTGTTCCCGCACCCGGCCCATTTCCGCCGCCGCGCCGTCCACCAACGCCTTGACCTTGGCGGCGATGACCGGCGAGCCGTCGAAAATGTCGCCGTACTCCAGCAGGTCGGTTTCAAAGACCAGCACCTGCTGCATCCGCAGCGCCCACTGCTGATCCCAAGGCCGCGGCAATCCGAGGGCCTCGTTCCAGGCCGGAAGCTGGATGGCGCGGGCGCGGGCATTCTTGGACAGGCTGACGCCGAGCATTTCCAGCACGATGCGCTGCACGTTGTTTTCGGGTTGCGCCTCGGTCAGACCCAGCGAGTTGACCTGTACGCCGTAGCGGAAGCGGCGCATTTCCTCGCTCTGCGCACCATAGCGTTCCTGGGTCAGTTGGTCCCACATCTCGCCGAACGCCCGCATCTTGCAGGTTTCCTCGATGAAGCGGATGCCGGCGTTGACGAAGAACGAGATGCGCCCGACCACCTGCTCGAAGCCGTCCGCGCCGATCTGGCCGGAATCGCGCACCGCGTCCATTACCGCGATGGCGGTGGACAGGGCGTAGGCCAGTTCCTGCGTGGGGGTCGCGCCGGCCTCTTGCAGGTGATAGCTGCAAATGTTGGTCGGATTCCACTTGGGAATGTTCTTGACCGTGTAGGCGATGATATCGGTGGTCAGCCGGACCGACGGCGCGGGCGGGAAGATGTAGGTGCCGCGCGACAGGTATTCCTTGAGGATGTCGTTCTGGGTGGTGCCCTGCAACTGCGCCGGGGAGGCGCCCTGGCGCTCGGCGGTGGCGACGTACAGCGCCAGCAGCCAGGCGGCGGTGGCGTTGATGGTCATCGAGGTGTTCATCTGGCCCAGCGGAATCTGGTCGAACAAAGCTTCCATGTCGCCGATGTTGCCGATGGGCACGCCGACCTTGCCAACTTCGCCGCGCGCCAGTGGATGATCAGAGTCGTAACCGGTCTGGGTCGGCAAGTCGAAAGCCACCGACAGGCCGGTTTGGCCCTTGCTCAGATTGGTGCGATACAGTTCGTTGGACGCCTTGGCCGAAGAGTGGCCGGAGTAAGTCCGCATCAGCCAGGGTTTATCGCGTTTGACTGGGGTGCTCATGGGAGCCTCGTTTGTTTTGGGAATTACTCAGTATTTAGTCAATCCAGGATGACATCTTGCCTTGATTTTACCAAGGATTTAGGCCCGATTTTAACAAAGGAAATCGGGTATCTCGATACCCTCCGGGGAACCCTGTCCGCCCCGCCCCGGCGGCGGTCAGGGGGTTGAATCCTGGTTGGCTTAGTAGCGTCTGCCACCGCCGCCCGACGGCCTTCTGGGGCCGGATGAGCGTCTGCCACCGCCGCCGCCAAAACCGCCGCCACCAAAACCACCGCCACCAAAACCACCGCCACCGCCTCGGTTATCCTCACGGGGGCGCGCTTCGTTGACGTTGAGGTTTCTGCCCTTCAGGCTTTTGCCATTCATACCGTTGATGGCGGCTTGGGCTTCTGATGCAGCCAGCATTTCCACGAACCCGAAGCCTCTGGACTCGCCGGTGAATTTATCCTTGAGCACCATCGCCGATTCAACCTGGCCGAATGCCGCGAAAGCCTCCCGTAAATCATCGTCGGTAACTTCCCGCGCGATGTTACCTACATAGATCCTCACATCGTTCCCCTTATCATGATTCAGGCTTGGTGATTCGCCCAACGTTGAAAACAAGTGATAGGCTGGGTGCTTATCACTACTGGATGGCCCTTCGGTAGGGGCTTGGAACCGATTCGGTATTCCAAACCCTAATCAATGGGCATATTCGGTATGGTATCTGAACTCTTACCGCAACTTTCTAACTTACGCAACTGCCCTAGAGTTTAAATTCAACAGCTTAGCTTGAGCCGATTCCAATATGGAGTCCAGAATAAAGGAGCTTGCATTAATAATTTCTATACCAATGAGATCACCTTCTTTATTCAGTTCGACAGTGATATCAGGACTCAATTCTACTCCTACTTCCGGCTCATCGGAAACAGAAAGATGGAGAATATCATTTTCTTCAAAATAAACCATTTGGGTATTGGTCATATTACGATTCAAACACTCGAACTAGAATATCTACTTCATCTATGCCGCATCCGCCAATGCACGTTCTATTGCTTGAGGCAGCACGATTTTTATAAAATAATCTTGAGGATAAAGATAATCTTCTCCTGATTCGTCGATTACTCTGATTTGGTGATGCCTAGTCGCATCAGAATCATCAAGCACTTCATAGAGCTTGCGTTTCTCCAAAGAAACTTCATAATTATCATTGCAGATGCAAATAGCAAAATGTTTTGTTTTCTGTAGGCTGTTCATAGGCTTCAATCCAAATATCGCTTGATTTTCATTTCTTTCCTTCCAATACCTGTAGCTTCGTACCAGTGTACTTCAGCCAGTCTAACCATACCATCAGGCAATTTCACGGTGACAATCCCTTTACGCTTTCGCCAACGTCCTTTTCCATAAATTCTATTCAGGCGATCCAGTTCACGGATCGAATTTCTAACTGCAAAAGTTTCGATGACAATAAAATTACCAATAACTTCAAAAGGCAATTTCATAGTTGATATGGTTGCTGACCCAATTTTTCCTGAACCCATAAATTAATAAGTGTCTCAGGGCTAATTCCATGCATCCTAGCTATTTTTGAAACCCGATTTGACATATCAATATCCAAGGCAAAATACTTACGTTCCGATATGATATTTACCGAGAATTCCACAGCTTCAGTATGATCCCACACTTCCCCCAGATCGTGCTTATCCCAAAACTCACTCATTTCCTGATAGCTGCCAGCATGAGATATAGATGATTTATTTATAGTCATTAAAGGTTTTTTATTAGCCATAGACTCCACTTTGGAGATAAATCAAAGATTTTTCTGTGCTTGATTAACCAAGCTATGATTACTATCAAAATCGAAACTCAGAGGCTGTACAAAAACTCAATTACCTAAGCAGGTGCTAAAGTAGCCTCTCTCAATAATGCTCTTTCTTTACAAATC
>JBDHRD010000104.1:0-11396 GCA_039807425.1 Candidatus Contendibacter sp.
TGGCTACCGACCCGGATCGCGAAGGCGAGGCCATTTCCTGGCATCTTTACGAAATCCTGCACCAGCGCAACCTGCTGGAAGACAAGCCGGTGCTGCGTGTCGTTTTCCACGAAGTCACCCAACGGGCCATTCAGGACGCTGTCACCCATCCCCGCACACTGTCGCTGGATTTGGTCAACGCCCAGCAGGCCCGGCGGGCACTCGATTATCTGGTTGGTTTCAACCTGTCGCCGCTGCTGTGGAAGAAAATCCGGCCTGGACTGTCCGCCGGTCGGGTACAGTCGCCGGCGCTACGGATGATCGTCGAGCGCGAGGAAGAGATCGAACGCTTCCAGCCGCGCGAGTACTGGACGCTGGATGCCGATAACGCCAAGGCGGGACAACCGTTCAGCGCCCGGCTGGCCGAATACGGTGGCGAAAAGCTGGCGCAATTCAGCATCGCCGGCGGCGAACAGGCGCGGGCCATGGAACAGACGCTGCTGGCCGTCGCCCGCGCCCAGTTGGCTGAATCTGGTGCGGCGGCTGAATCCGCGATCGGCCGGCTGCGCGTCGCCAGGGTCGAGCGCAAGCAGCGCAAGCGTAATCCCGCCGCGCCGTTCACGACCTCGACCTTGCAACAGGAAGCCTCGCGCAAGCTGGGTTTTTCGACCCAGCGCACCATGCGGATCGCCCAGCAGTTGTACGAAGGCATCGACATCGGCCAGGGTGCGATCGGGCTGATCACCTACATGCGGACTGACTCGGTCAACCTGGCCCAGGATGCCATCGCCGACATCCGCGCCCTGATCGCCCAGCGTTACGGCGCGCATAACCTGCCCGCCAGTTCCCGGCTGTTCAAGACCAAGGCCAAGAATGCGCAGGAGGCGCATGAAGCGATCCGTCCGACCACGATCACGGTGCTGCCGGAAGCGGTTCGCGCCCACGTCAACGCTGACCAATACGCCCTCTACGAATTGATCTGGAAGCGCACCGTCGCCTGCCAGATGATCCCAGCTACCCTGGATACGGTCGCCGTCGACCTGGCCTGCGGTTCCGGCAACAACTTCCGGGCCACCGGCTCGACCGTGGCCGATCCCGGTTTCATGGCGGTGTACCGGGAAGGTGTGGATGACGCGACCGACGAAGATGAAAACCGGACATTGCCGCCGCTGCGGGAAGGTGAATGGGTGGACCTCCTGGCGCTGCGGCCGGAACAACACTTCACCGAGCCGCCACCGCGCTACTCCGAAGCCAGCCTGGTCAAGAGCCTGGAGGAATATGGCATCGGCCGGCCTTCCACATATGCGGCGATTATCTCGACCCTGCTGGCCCGCGACTACGCCGTGTTGGACAACCGCCGCTTCAAACCGACCGATATCGGCCGCATCGTCAACCGCTTTCTGACCCAGCATTTCACCCAGTACGTGGATTACGAATTCACCGCCCGACTGGAAGACGACCTGGACGCGGTCTCGCGCGGCGAAGCGGACTGGCTGCCGTTGATACGAAGTTTCTGGGATCCGTTCAAGCAGCGGGTCGAGGAAAAGACCGAGAAGGTCTCGCGCCAGGAAGTGGTGCAAAGCCGTGAACTGGGACCGGATCCCAAAACGGGCAAGCCGGTCTCGGTGCGGATGGGCCGATTCGGCCCGTTCGCGCAGATCGGCGACAAGGACGACGCCGAAAAGCCGCGCTTTGCCAGCCTGCGGTCCGAACAGCGCCTGGACACCATCGCGCTGGACGAGGCGCTAGCCCTGTTCCAGTTGCCGCGCGATTTGGGAAAGACCGCCTCCGGCGAACCGATCCAGGTCAACGTGGGGCGCTTCGGTCCCTACGTACGCTATGGCAAGAATTTCGTTTCGCTGAAAAACGAAGACCCGTACAGCATCAGCCGCGAACGGGCGCTGGAGTTGATCGCCGCGCACCAGCAGGCAGCGGCCAGCAAGATCCTCCGGGTGTTCCCCGGTGGCGCCGTGCAAATCCTGAACGGTCGGTTCGGTCCGTACATTACCGACGGCAAGAAGAACGTGCGTCTGCCCAAGGACCGCGAACCCGCCAGCCTGACCCTGGCCGAATGCGAAGGCCTGCTGCGCGCCGCGCCCGAGAAGAAGAAAACGGCCGCTCGCCGCCGCGCCCGTCAAAGCCAAGCGATCCAGCGGCGGCTAGGGCGTTGAACCGACTGCGACTGCGCGCCGCCGCCCGCGTGGTGAAAGCCGGCGGCATCCTCGCCTATCCCACCGAGGCGGTCTACGGTCTGGGCTGCGATCCGCGCAACGAGGAGGTAGTGCGGCGACTGCTGGCGCTCAAGCACCGCCCGATGCACAAGGGTCTGATTCTGATCGCCGCCAGCTTCGCCCAACTTGAATCCTTCCTGCAGCCGCTGACCGAAGCCGACCGCGCCCGGCTCGCCACCGCCTGGCCGGGTCCGTACACCTGGCTGATTCCGACCCGACCCGACACACCGCGTTGGTTGCGGGGTCGCCACAAGACCCTGGCGGTGCGGGTGACCGCCCATCCGCTGGCGGCGGCGCTATGCCGAACCTGTGGGCATCCGCTGGTGTCCACCAGCGCCAATCGCGGGGGCCGCCCGCCGGCTCGCACCGCGCTGGCAGTTCGCCGACGGCTGGGAACGGCGATTGACTACCTGTTACCCGGCCCGACCGGCGGTGCGGCCCAACCGACGGCCATCCGGGATTTGCGAACCGGAAAATGGGTGCGCGGCGCTTGAGCGGCTGCTCGAACTTTTCACCACCCGAAAGGCCGTGCCCTGATGATGGCGCCACCATCAGCGTTTCATAATGCTGCCGAGCACGCCGCGCAAAATCCGCCGCCCCAGTTGGCTGCCCACGGTGCGCAAGGGTACTGGTTTAATCTGATTATTATGCAACTTATTGATTGTTAAATTAAAACTCGTTGGTCGATGGTTGTTTTTTAGAGTTGACTCCTCTGGGCGGGATTCAGCCTACCGAGCAGCTAATTGGCGCACTTGCCGAGCAGATAAACCTCCCGGTCGCCCTTGCCAAGATCGATGTCGTTCATGATGCCCCTTCGTGGAAGCATGGCCATGGGTGATCGCTGGCGCCGGCGTTACAGCTTGTGCGTCTCCGGCGTCAAACCCCGTTCCCGGTACTGCCGGAACCGTTCGCGTGATTTCGCCAGCACCTCGGGCTGGGAGTCCACCAGTTCGACTACCCGCTCGAAACGCTCGAACCCCTCGGGCAGCACGTCGGTGAAATTGATTAGCACCTGGGCGCTGACTTCCACCGGCGGGGCCGCGCCGACCAGCACCGGTGAACCTTCCTCCCCTGCCAGCGGATAACGCTCGTGCGGGATGAAACTGTCCTGACGGAACGTCCACAACAAATCGTCCAAGGCCGCCGCTTGCGCCTCGGACGCGGTCAGGATATAGACCGCATGGCCCAGGGTATACGCCTTATCGGCCAGCCGGCAGGCCAGTAGCGCCCGGCCGTTGTCCCGCTGGTCGGGCAGCACGTAGAAATCAATGCGCGGCACGGTCGCCCTCCCGCTCCGCCTCGGCGACGCGATCCAGCAAATACTGAGTCAACAATGGCACCGGCCGGCCGGTCGCGCCCTTGGCCTTGCCGGTTTTCCATGCCGTGCCGGCGATGTCCAGATGCGCCCAGTGGAGCTTCCTGGCGAAACGGGACAGGAAGCAGGCGCCGATAATCGCGCCGCCATCGCGGTTGCCGGCGACGTTGGCCATATCGGCAAAATTGCTGTCCAGCGCCTCCTGATAATCCTCCCACAGCGGTAGTTCCCACACCCGATCATGGGCGGCGTGGGCGGCGGCCTGGAGCGCGTGCGCCAGCGGCGGATGGTTGCTGAACAGGCCGTGCGGGTGGCGGCCCAGCGCGATGATGCACGCCCCGGTCAGGGTGGCGATATCGATGACCGCCGCCGGCTCGTCGCGCTCGGCGTAGGTCAGGGCGTCGCACAGGATCAGCCGGCCCTCGGCGTCGGTGTTGAGGATTTCGATCGTCTGGCCGGACAGGCTGGTGACGATGTCGCCCGGCCGGCTGGCTCGCCCACCCGGCATGTTTTCCACCGCCGGAATCAGGCCGATCACGTTCAGCGGCAACTTCAGTTCCACGCAGGCCCGCAACGTCCCCAGCACGCTGGCCGCGCCGCACATGTCGTACTTCATCTCGTCCATGGCCTCGCCCGGCTTGAGCGAGATGCCGCCCGTATCGAACGTCACGCCCTTGCCCACCAACACGACCGGCTTGCGCGTCGCCGGCCCCTGTCGATATTCCAGCCGAATCAGCTTGGCTGGCTGAGCGCTGCCACCGGTCACCGCCAGCAGCGCGCCCATGCCCAGCCGCTCCAGATCGGCCTCTTCCAGCACCTCGACCTGCAGCGCCGGAAATTCCCCGGCCAGCGCCCGAGCCTGTTTGGCCAGATAGGTGGGGGTACAGAGATTGGCTGGCAGGTTGCCCAGATCCTTGGTCAGCTTGACGCCGGCAGCGATGGCCGCGCCCTCGCGCACGGCCTGCTCGCCGCCGGGCAGTTCGCGCCGGCCAGGCACGCCGAGTATAATCTTGCGCGGGAACCGGCGCTGCGCATCCTTCTTGCTCTTGAGCGAATCGGAACGGTAGCGGGATTCCTCGACCGCCTCGACGATCTGGCGGATTTTCCAGTTCAGTTCGCGACCCTTGACCGCCAGATCGGTGAGGTGGATCACCGCATCAACGGCCCCGGTTCCGTTCAGAGCGGTGGCGGCATGGTTCGCGATCTGGCGAAAGCGACGGTCGTCCACCTCGCGCTCTCGGCCGCAACCGACCAGCAGCACCCGCTCGCACAGCGTTCCGGGCACGTTGAACAGCAGTAGCGACTGGCCGATCTTGCCTTCCAGATCGCCCCGGCGCAAGAGGTTGCCGAGGTAGCCACCGCAGGTGGCGTCGAACTGTTCGGCGGTCGGGGTCAGCCGCCGAGATTCGTATACGCCCAGCATCAGGCAGGCGGTGCGCTGTTTCTCGGGATTACCGCTTTTGACCATAAATTCCATTGATGGACTACCCTTGGCTTTATTTGGGTGTTTGTTTTCATGGGTGCATTCGATGAGTTTAGCCGGAAATCGCTCCCTCTCACAGTTCGCGCGCCGGAGCGCTATCATCGTGCCGTCCATCGTTGACCGCTATTTGATCCGCGAGATCGCCCTGACCCTGCTGGCGACCGCCCTGGTCCTGCTGGCGATGGTGCTCAGCCACCGCCTCGCCACCTACCTGAGCAAGGCGGCCAATGGCCTGCTGGCCCGGGATTCCATCTTTCTGCTGCTGGGCTTGCAGGCGATTGAAGTTCTGACCTTGCTGATTCCCCTGGCATTTCTGCTCAGCATCATGCTCGCCCTGGGGCGGCTGTACCGCGACCACGAAATGACCGCGCTGGCCGCCTGCGGTTATGGACCGCTGTCGGTCTACCGCGCGGTTTTCCTACTGGCCGCACCGCTGGCTCTGCTGGTCGCCGGCTTGTCGTTCGTGGCCGTCCCGGCGCTCATGGAATTCCAGTTTGAGGTTCTGGCCAAGGCCCGCAAGGAAGCCGAAGTCTCGATGTTCACGCCGGGTTCGTTCCGCGAAGTGCTGAATGGCCGGCACGTGGTCTACATCGGCGCCCTGGATGGCCGCGAACTGCGCAACGTCTTCGTCCAGAGCCGCGAGCCGGACGGCGACCTCAGCATTACCACCGGCCACCGTGGCCATCAGGAAGTCGGCGAGGATGGTATCCGGCGCATCATTCTGGATCATGGCTACCGCTATCGGGGTACGCCCGGCCAGGGGGATTACGAAATAGTCCGGTTTGAGCGGGCCACAGTGCGGGTGGACACCGCTCCCCCGCCCCAGGAATGGCAACACCAGGAGACGTTACCCACCCGACAATTATGGGGTTCGAGCGAGCCACGCCTGATCGCCGAATGGCAGATGCGGCTCAACAGCCCGATCCAGGTGCTGGTCATCGCCCTGTGGGCGCCGCTGCTGGCCCGCGCCAAACCGCGCGAGGGCCGCTATGGGCGAGTGGTCGCAGCCGTGCTAATCCAGGCGATCAACTTCAACCTGATCGGCGTGGGGGAGTCCTGGTTGAGCCACGGCGTCGTCGGTGCGGGTATCGGTCTGTGGTGGGTCCACGGTCTGTTCCTGCTGTTTGGCGCCGGCCTGCTGCTCCATTATTACTCTGGCAGCCGGGGTTTACGGTTGTTCCGGCGTACGGCCCGATCGGTGGACGCCTCATGAAAATCCTCGACCGCTATATTTTCCGCACCGTCGCGACCACCACCCTGGTCGCCCTGCTGGTCCTGCTGCTGCTGGAATTCTTTCTGAGCCTGCTGGTGGAACTGGAAGACGTCGGCAAGGGCCATTATGACTTCCTGGCGGCGTTCCGCTACCTGCTGCTGATCCAGCCGCAGCGCCTGTACGAGATGTTCCCCCTGGCGCTGCTGGTGGGCGGCCTGCTGGGCATGGGCGCGCTGGCCAGCGGCAGTGAACTGATCGTCATGCGCGCCGCCGGTCTGTCACTGACCCGTCTGGCCGGTTCCGCCCTGCAAACCGGACTGCTGCTGAGCCTGGCGGTGCTGGTCCTCGGGGAATTCGTCGCACCGCCGCTGGAGCAGATGGCCTCCGAACAGCGGGCCGCTGCCAAGAGCGAGAGCATGGCGATTCGCGGTGGCCGCGGCTTCTGGGCGCGGGACGGTGATTATTTCATCCACGTGCGGGCGGTGTTGCCTGGCGTCCGCCTGATGGATATTCAAACATTCAAGATCGGCCCCGACGCCCGGCTCGAAAGCATCGTCGCCGCCCAGGGCGCACGCCACGTGGAAGGGCGCTGGCTGTTGGAAGGCATCAATTACAGCCTGCTGAACGGTGACCAGGTCCGCACCGAACATCTGTCCAGCCTGGAGGTCGCATCGGCCATCAGCCCGAGGATTCTGGATGTGCTGGCGAGCAACCCCAGCGAACTGTCCATCCGCGACCTGCTCGTTTACGTGGACTATCTGGAGCGCAACGGCCTGGACGCCGAGGACTACCGGTTGGTCCTATGGCGCAAGTTGCTGGCGCCGCTCGCCTATATGGCCATGCTGGTGGTCGGGATGCCGTTCGTGTTCGGGCCGCAGCGTTCGGGGAGCGTCGGCCAGCGCCTGCTGGTCGGGCTGATGCTCGGACTGGTATTCTTCCTGAGCAACTATCTGCTGGGTAACGTGGTGCTGCTGTACGGCTTCCCACCGTTGGTAGGCGCCAGCCTGCCGACGCTGCTGTTTCTGGCCGGGGGATTTTATGCACTGCACCGATTGCGCTGAGCGGGCGTGGCGGGATTCCGGCAACGGTCAGGTCGAACACACGATTGGTGTGGAACGTGCGGAATGATCCATTTTCCCATGAGGACACGATGATGCGCGATGTGAAGGTCGGATTGATTGGCTATGGGATGGCCGGGCAGGTCTTTCATGCTCCGGTGATCGCGGCGGTTCCCGGCTTGCGACTCGCCAAGGTCGTGGAACGTCGCGGCGAAACCTCGCGCCAGCGCTATCCCTGGGTCGAGGTGGTGCGAGAGGCTGCCGCGCTGTTCGAGGATGAAGCCATTGAACTCGTCGTGGTGGCCACGCCAAACGCCTCCCACTTCGACCTGGCCCGCCAGGCCCTGCTGGCCCGCAAGCATGTGGTGGTGGACAAGCCCTTTGCCATTACCTCGGCGCAGGCCGAGGAACTCATCGATCTGGCGCGCCAGCAACACAGGGTTCTCAGTGTCTTCCAGAACCGGCGCTGGGATGGCGATTTTCAGACGGTCAGCCAGATCGTGCGCCAGGCCTGGCTGGGGCGACTGGTCGAGTATGAAAGCCATTTCGACCGGTTCCGGAATTATTTCAGCCCGGAGAGGGCCTGGCGGGAAGAAGCCGGTTTGGGGAGCGGCATCTTGTTCGATCTCGGTTCGCATCTGATCGATCAGGCGCAAGTCCTGTTCGGCCTGCCTCAAATGCTGACCGCCGATATCAGGAGCCAACGGGAGGTTGGCAAAGCCGACGATCAGTTCGAACTGATCCTGCATTATGACAACCTGAAGGTCACTTTGAAGGCAGGTCTTTTGGTGCGAGAGCCAGGGCCGCGTTTCGCCTTGCATGGCACGGAAGGCTCTTTCGTGAAATACGGGGTGGATCCACAGGAAGAGGCGCTCAAGCGCGGGCTGTCGCCGCGAGAGCCGGATTGGGGCCTGGAACCCGAAGAACAGTGGGGAACCCTCAATACCCAGATCGGCGGCCTGCATTTCCAAGGCAAGATAGAAACCGTCCGGGGTTGCTATCAGGCCTATTATGAAAACGTCTACCAGACCATTACCGGGCAAGCGGAGCTAATCGTCAAGCCGGAAGAAGCGAGAAACACGATCCGCGTGATCGAACTGGCCATGCGGAGCAACGTGGAGCAACGGACGGTTGTTTTTTCCTGAAGGGCAGCCTTCGGGATGGCCGATTTCATGGCGCTGGCGGAATCATCGGTGGACTCCCGCCGCGCCCGATCTTCGGCTTCGGCCAGATTCGCCGCCACCACCGGAACAGCGGCCAACTCGTCGCCAGTTTCCCCATGCGCCGGTTTGCCCATCATCTCCCGCCGCACCGGCCAATTTGTTACCGCTCAATCCGCGAATCGCGGCGGCCGCTTCTGCATTGTCGCCGCAATCGCTTCGCGGGTGTCGTCCGACAGGAGCATGGCCGCGTTCCAGGTGGCGACATAGTCCAGCCCGTCGGCGAGGCTGTGATCGCGGCCATGGTTTAGCACCTGCTTGATGCCGCGCACCGTCAGGGGGGATTTGGCGGCGATGTTGGCGGCGATGGCTTGGACGCCCTCCCGCAGTTGCGCGGCGTCGGCGAACACCCGATTGACCAGCCCCATGGCCTGGGCCTCGGTGGCGTCGAACTGGCGGGCGGTAAACGCCAACTCGCGCAACCGACCCTCGCCGATCAGATACGGCAGGCGTTGCAGGCTGCCGACATCGGCAATGATGGCCAAATCCGCTTCCTTCAGCGAGAACGCGGCGTCGGTAGTGGCATAGCGCATGTCGCAGGCGGCGATCAGGTCCAGTCCCCCTCCGATGCACAAGCCCTGAATCGCGGCCAACACCGGTTTGCGGCAGGTTTCCAGCGCGGTGAACGCCGCCTGCAACTCCAGGATGGTCTGCCGCAGCCGTTCCTCTTTGCGACCCGGTCCCAGTTCTTCCACCGCGCCCAGCACCGCACCCATCAGTTCGAAATCAATCCCCGCGCAGAAATGTCGTCCCGCCCCGCTCAAAATTGCCACCCGGGCCTCGGGGGTTTCGTCCACCCAGTGGAAGGCTTCGCCGATCTCCCGCCACAGCGCTCCATTCAAGGCATTCACCTTGTCGGGACGGTTCAGTTCGATCCGGGCGATGGCGTCGGCCAGGGTGACAGTCAGACAGGCAAATTCCGGCATGGGAGCTCTCCAGGTCGCAAATCAGTGAATTTTGGGCAGGCGCTTCCTCCACACCTTGAACAACACGCCCAGCTTGTCGCGCAAGGTCAACCGTTCATCCGCCAGGGCTTCCAGGAAATCCGACAAGACCTTGGACTTGGCCACGCCATAGAAGACCAACAGGATGGTGGGGATCAGAACCGCCATCACGATCATCAGCTTGATCCATTCCGGTTCGCTGGCATAGTCGAAGATATTCATGCCCAGAAAGCCGGTTAAAACCGTGGCGATCAAACCCAGCGTGGTGACCACGGTCAGCCGGACCACGGTATTGGCCTGGCGCCGCAAGCCGTCGCTGTCCAGATATTGATTCATTTCCTTGACCGCCGCGCTGACATCCTGAAAAATGCGGTCGGTGTCAAGATGACCGGTCAACATCCGGAACAGATCCTTGGCCTGCGCCTGATTGGAAACCTCGTGGAACCAGTAGCGGTGAGTGAAGCGCAGGAAAGTCTCGAAGATTCGGCGGATTTCCCGCTTGAACGTTTTAACTGAATCCACATCGTGGATGTCGAGTTGGCTGATCGCCATCACCAACCATTCCGAAAACAGCATCAGAGTGGCCTTATGGAAATGGGCGATCAGATTGACCAGGAAATACTGGTGACGGAACTGGCCCAGCAGGCCGGTTTCGGGGTCGGTGAAGAACCGGTCGCTGGCCCTGCCGATCATCACGAAGGCGTGGCCGCAGCACAGATAGCGACTGCCGAGCACCGGATCGGTGGGATTCCAGAACTTGTCGTAGCAGTAGCGCCGCTCAAAGTCGGTCAGTTCCTGCTCGGAATAGGGCAGGGTATCGGACGGTCCCGCCTTGGTGACCAGCGCCAGCCGGGCGAAGTCGCCACGGGTCAGGCTCCGCGGGTCGTCGAAGCTGAGATAGGCCAGCAGCGGCATCCGGTGGTATTCAATCTGCCGGTAGCGGATTACGCCCTCGCGGTCGGAATGGTAGAGGACCAGCGGCCGCAGCAGATACTCCCAGTGCGCGGCGATACTGGGGGAACGGTGCCGGCAGACGAAATTGAGATATTTACGCCGGTTTTCGTAGTCGGATACCGCCAGGGTTTCGCCGGTCGCCGCCAGCCACTCCACCCGGCGCGGGCATTGCCCGCCCTGACCGTCAGCTTCCCAGAACGCCGGATAGGCCCGACCCAGTTTGAACAATATGTCCTGGGCCAATGGCAGCGGCAGATCATTGGCGTGAAACTCCACCGCCAGGATGATGATGTCGATGTCGTAGAAGAAATGAAGGTCCACATGGGCAACCTCGAACGTCACCGGCGATGATTGTTCGTCGAGCACGACCCGCATCCGGGCGATGTCCCGGCGGCGATAGACGCGAATCGGCGATTTGCCGTAGCCGGTCAGCACCTCGCGGCCGGTGCCCTCGCCGTACAGGAAGCGCTGCACGTAAGGCAGGAAGGTGATGAATTCCTTGTAATGCCGCTCCTGAAAATCGTCGGGGTCGCCGAATTCGTCCTCCACTTCCCGCCAGGGAGACTGCTCGCCCATTGCCTCCAGCAGTTCCCAGTATTTCGAGATGTGCGGCTCCCGTACCCGGGCGTGTATGACCTGCAAGGGCCAGAGCAGGATTTGGCGAAAATGACGGACCAGGGGAGGAGCATTGTTTTTATGGGTGTCGCTCACGGGGTTAAATCCTCGCTGATCCCGTTGTGAGAGAAGGATATCCCAGATTTTCCTGGGCCGGGACGATCAGCTCACCCGACTGCTGACCCGCTCGTAAGCCGCCATCAGCCCGCTGGCGGCGCGCAGCAGGGGCGGCAGTGGCCCACCGAGCGCTTCCGGGTCCATCCCATCCAGCAGATTTTTCAGTTCCAGCCCCAGGGCGGTATCGCCTTCCATCACCACCCGGCGGTTGAAAAACAGGGTGTCGGAATCCTCGCGCCGGGTAGCCAGCGCCAGAAAATCATAGAT
>JBDHRD010000105.1:0-11354 GCA_039807425.1 Candidatus Contendibacter sp.
GTGCCACTCGCCATTTGTTTGATCGGCAACTTGCCGATTAATAAAGAGTTTTTTGAATCGGCTGTGAAGATGGGCTAACATTCTAATTTTGCTCGTCATGTGCCGCCTCAACGGCCTCTTTTGATCCTGACCGGTGGAAATATTCCCCATGTCCGACTCCCTTCATTTCCAGCGTCTTTCCGGCGCCGCGATCAACACCTGGCTGCCGGAACTGGCGCGGTTACGCATTCAGGTGTTCCGCGAGTTCCCCTATCTTTACGACGGCAGCGTGGCCTACGAGGAAAAATATCTCAAGACCTACGTCGATGCGCCGGATAGCGTGATGGTGCTGGTCCAGGACGGCGAGCGGGTAGTGGGCGCATCGAGCGGTCTGCCGCTGAAAGCCGAGACTCCGAACGTGATCAAACCGTTTCTGGCGCACGGTTACGATCCCCGGCGGATCTTCTATTACGGCGAGTCGGTGTTGCTGCCGGAGTATCGGGGACGGGGCCTGGGCAAGCGGTTCTTCGAGGAGCGGGAAGCACACGCCCGTGGGCTCGGCCGTTTTGAGATCGCCTGCTTCTGCGCGGTCCAGCGACCCGCCGACCATCCACGCCGGCCGACGGGTTACGTGCCGCTGGATGCGTTGTGGAATCGACAGGGGTTTGTCAAGCATCCAGAATTGCAGACCATCTTCTCGTGGCGGGATTTGGACGAGGACCAGGAATCACTGAAACCGATGGTGTTCTGGCTAAAGCCACTGACCTGAAAGGCCAGTCTTCAACCTCAGCCCCCCTCTCCCACAGGGCGAGAGAGGAGAGTTTCTATCTGCTGACGTTCACGTTCAGACTGCCGTCACCGACGGCAGCCCGGACAGCGCCATCGCCAGTTCCGCCTCGTCGTAATCCTGATCGACCAGCTTGCCGGCGAAATAGTCCATGTAGGCCTGCATGTCGAAATGGCCGTGGCCGCTGAGATTGAACAGGATCGCCCGGCTTATCCCTTCCTCCTTGCAGCGCAGCGCCTCGTCGATGACAGCCTTGACCGCATGGTTGCTTTCCGGCGCGGGCAGGATGCCCTCGGTGCGGGCGAACAGCACGCCGGCCTCGAAGCAGGCCGTCTGGTGATAGGCGCGGGCCTCCATCAGACCCAGTTCTTTGGCGTGGCTGACCAGCGGCGCCATGCCGTGATAGCGCAGGCCACCGGCATGGAAGCCGGGCGGGGTGAACGTCGCGCCCAGGGTGTGCATCTTGACCAGCGGAGTCAAATGCGCGGTGTCGCCGAAGTCGTAGGCGTAGGGGCCGCGGGTGAGGGTAGGGCAAGCCGCCGGCTCGATGCCGATCGCACGCACCGCCGGTCCGCCGCGCAGCTGCGCGCCGATGAACGGGAAAGCGATACCGGCGAAATTGGAGCCGCCCCCGACGCAGCCGATCACCACGTCCGGATAGTCGTCGGCCATGGCTAGCTGCTCCATGGCTTCCAGACCGACCACGGTCTGATGCAGCAGCACGTGGCTGAGCACCGAGCCGAGCGAGTATTTGGTGTCGTCGCGCTGGGCGGCGATTTCCACCGCTTCGGAAATGGCGATGCCGAGGCTGCCCGGATGGTCCGGCCTCTGGGCCAGAATCGCCCGGCCAGAGGCAGTTTGCTCGGACGGGGAGGCGGTGCAGGTCGCACCCCAGGTTTCCATCAACGCCCGGCGATAGGGTTTCTGGTTATACGAAACCCGCACCATGAACACCTGGACCTCGATACCGAACAGCGCTCCGGCGAAGGCCAGGGACGAGCCCCACTGCCCGGCGCCGGTTTCGGTAGTGATGCGTTGGATACCGGCTTCCTTGTTGTAGAACGCCTGGGCGATAGCGGTGTTGGGCTTATGGCTGCCGGCCGGGCTGATCGACTCATTTTTGTAGTAGATTCGCGCCGGGGTGCCGAGGGCCTGTTCCAGTCGGCGGGCACGGTACAGCGGGCTGGGCCGCCATTGCCGGTAAATCTCGCGCACCGGTTCGGGAATCTCGATCTCCCGTTCGGCGGACACTTCCTGCTGGATCAGCGCCATCGGGAACAAGGGCGCCAGATCGTTCGGGCCGATCGGCTTGAGTGTTCCGGGGTGCAACACCGGTGGCGGAGGTTTTGGCAGGTCAGCCACCAGGTTATACCAGTACTTGGGCATCCGGCTCTCATCGAGCAGGTATTTGACGGGTTGACTCATGTGGGTTCCTAAAAAAACATTCACTGGGCGGGCGGTTCGAGCCGTACCCGCGGGCTGGATGGGCTTGGTCTTGAGGGTTCGATGTACGCCGCCGGGGGCGCGGGCGGTATTTTAACGCAAGTTCAACTCCCGCAATGAAACCTTAATCCACAGGCCCCCCTTGTAACGTCCCAGATCGAGCGGGGCCAACCCGTTATTTTGGGATTGAGGGTCATGCGGATTTCGTCGCCCTGCGGATAAAATCAGAGATGGATGACAGATACCCTACTGCTGAATAGAGTAAACGCTGGCGGGGGTGAAATATCCGGCGGGGAGCGAATGGGTGGTGATTTGGTCTATAAGAGGCGATGCAAACCAGGAACTTCGATACTATTCGTCGTGTTTAGAACGGGGGTGTTCATGCGCAAGCGGGTGATGTGGTTAGCGATTCTTCTGACCGGCGTGACTCAGGCCGCCGCTCCGCCGACCGAGACGAACGTCAAAAAGTGGCAGGATGAAAAAGGCGTGTGGCATTACGGCGACGCCCGGCCAGCTTCACCCGACGCCGCTGGCAACAGCGCCGCCGAGGCCTATCAGCGCGGTGATTACATCAGGGCGTTCGAGGAATACATGAAATGGGCCAAGCAGGGTGATCCCCGCGCCCAGACCATGATCGGGCAGATGTACTTGCGCGGCCAGGGTGTGGGACAGAACACGCGCAGCGCCGTCGAATGGTTCCGCAAGGCAGCCGTGCAAGGTAATACCGACGCCCAATTCCAGCTCGGGATGTTGTACGCCACCGATCCCAGCGTCGCATCCAGTGAGAAGGAGGCATTATTGTGGCTGAGCCGGGCGGCTGAATGGGGAAATGCCGAAGCCATGTATATTCTGGCTGGCAGGTATGCCACCGGTCAGGGCGCGGTTCGGAATGATAGGGAGGCCGCCAGCGGTTACCGGCGAGCAGCGGAAAAGGGTCATGCCAGCGCCCAGTTCGAATTGGGAAATTTTTACGCCAGCGGGCGTGGCGTATCGCGCAACGACAAGGAAGCGGTGCAGTGGTACCAGCGAGCGGCGGAACAGGGTCATGCCGGCGCCCAGTTCAGCCTCGGCGCCATGGTGGCCGCCGGCCGTGGGATAGCCGCCAATGATCGAGACGCTACGAACTGGTATCGCACAGCGGCGGAACAGGGACATGCCGAGGCGCAGTACAATCTGGCCGTGCGCTTGCTGAGTGGACGCGGCGTGTCCACCAGTGCTGAAGAGGCGGCGCGCTGGTTTCGCAAGGCCGCCGACCAGGGATTGGTGCTGGCGCAGTTGAATCTGGGGCGGTTGTACGCTGAAGGGCAGGGCGTACCCCGCAACGACGCGGAGGCGATAAAGTGGTTTCGCCTGGCCGTCGGGCAGGGCGATCCTCTGGCGCAGTATTACTTGGGAAGGATGTTTGCCGACGGGCGCGGTGTAGCTCGCGACGAGCGCGAGGCCCTGCAATGGTTCCGCCGGGCAGCCGAGCAGAATCTGCCATTGGCGCAACTGGAGCTGGCCAACGGTTACCTGAGCGGTCGCGACGCGGTGGCGGACGAGGCCAAGGGGATGCAACTGCTGGAGCGGGCAGCGACCGGCGGCCATCCCGAAGCGCAGTTTTTGCTGGCGGAACGTTCCTTCGACGGTCGCGGTACGCCGCGCAATAACGAGGTTGGGGTGAACTGGTTGCGCAAGGCGGCGGAACAGGGTCACGTCGAAGCCTGCTATCGATTGGCGGAGCTGTATGCCGGCGGCGAGATCGTGGGGCGCGATGATGGCCTGGCGGCGGAGTGGTATCGCAAGGCGGCGGAACAGGGTCATGTCGCCAGCCAGTTCCGGTTGGCGACCTTCTATGCCCGAGGGACTGGCCTGACCCAGGATGACCGGCAAGCGCTGAAGTGGTTCCGCGAAGCTGCCCAACGGGGTGATGGCGCGGCGGAGTTCAATCTTGGAGTGCTATATGCCACCGGTCGAGGGACGCCGCGCGACGAGGCCCAGGCCGTGGTTTGGTACCGCAAGGCGGCCGAGCAAAATCTACCGCTGGCCCAGTTGAATCTGGGCCTGATGTACGCAGATGGACGGGGCGGCTTGCCGCGCGACGAGGCCCAGGCCGTGACTTGGTACCGCAAGGCGGCCAAGCAAAATCTACCGCTGGCCCAGTTGATGCTGGGGCTGGCCTATGCGACCGGGCGTGGCGCGCCTCGCGATGACCAGCAGGCGTTCCGCGAGTTTGAGTTGGCCGCCGATAGCGGTCTGGTGCTGGCCCAATACGGACTGGGGATGCTGTACGGCGCTGGCCAAGGGGTGAAACGGGATCTGATCAAGGCCCACCTGTGGTTGAACCTGGCGGTGTCCGGTGGCTACGTGGGCGCGACCCAGCCACTCGACGCCATCGCCAGTCAAATGAATGAGGCCGACCTGATTCGGGCCCGGCAACTGGTGCGCGACTGGCAGGTGAGCGGTTCCAGGGTATCGAGGCCCAATTAGCCGGGGAGGTTGGCGGCGGCATTCCCGCGCCGCCACCGTTCTAGCCAGAAGGTCAGCGCCAGCGCGCCGCCGCCGGCGATCAGCAGGCTCGGCAACAGGCCCAGAGGTTCGGCCAGATGGGCGAAGAACAGAGTGTAAATCTGAATGATCAGAAAGGTCGCGCCATAACCGGTCAGCATTCGCATTGCCCGCCGCGCGCCCAGCCCGACCAGCGCGATGTTCAATCCCGCCCACAGGCCGTTGAACAGCACCAGTTCGACGGTTCCGGCCTGATACCGCCAGTCGCTGGCTCGGTCGAAATTACCGAACAGGGATAGCAGCCACAACGCCATTTCCGCGAAGAACAGCCCGCCGGACAGCCAGACCTTGAAAAATCCCCGGTACCTTGCCAGGGGTCCGCTTTCGCTCTGGTGGTGGATGACCGCGACGGCGATCATCGCGATCGCCGCCATCAGGAACCGCAGGGGGTAGTTCATCCCGAACCAGTACGCGCCCCAGCCGGAAGCGTAGCCGGTGAAACCGCCGAACCAGCAGAAGAACACCACGGTGCTGAGCACCAGCAGCAACACGTTGCGCAGCGCGTAGCTCAGACCGAGCAACAGCAGCAGGTCGATCAATAGCAAAGCCGGCCAGTTGCCCGAGTCGGTGGAGTAGATCGCGCCGAGGGTGAAGGTCAGACCCATGAGCAGCAGACCGCCCAGCAGTTCCAGGCTCAACCTGGTCCAGACCATCGCGGGACGGGTGCGTTTGAACCATTGCCCACCGATCAGACTGGCTACCATCGCCACGCCCAGCATCACCGCCAGCTTGGGCAGCGTGAACTCGAACAGAGCCCGACCGAGAATCGCCAGTCCGGCTACGGCACTGACCGCGCCGAAAATCAGGAACCAGCGCCCCAGCGAGCACCAGTCCCAGCCCTCGGTGGGATAGCGTTCGCGCAACTGCTGGTAGGCTGGGAGTTCCAGCAAACCATCGCGCAACAGTTCGTCCAGTTCCCGGCGGACGCGGCGATTGCGGGACCGCGGGTTCATGATTGCCGCTCCGCGTGAGCCTGACGTTCGAACAGGTAGCCAAGGACCATCGCCAGCACGCCGGCCAGCAGGAAAAATACGCCGAGCGAAAGCCGGTCCCAGAAGTGCTCGAAATAGCGCGTATACAGATCAATCGCCAGGAACACGATGCCGAAACCGGTAAACCGGGCGTCGCGCAGCCGGGCGCCGGCGACAATCTGGGCGATGCCGGCGGCGGTGAAGGTCAGTATCCAGCCCAGCGGCCTCCCGAACAAGGTTAGGAACCACAGCGACAGATTCAGGTACAACAGACCGAAGGTCAGATACAGCCCCCCGAAGCCAGCGCAACGCCATAAAGGTCCGGTTTCCAGCCGCCGTTCGTGCCAGAGACCGAGCAGGATCGCCGCCAGCGCCACCATCGCCATGAGCTTCGGGTCCTGGATATTGGCGAAATAGGCGCCATGCCCACCGTAGGCGTGCCATGCGCCCAGGCCGTGAAAGAACAACAGCAGCGCCAGCAGCAAGGGCCAGCGTAGGTGATAGCGGTAGGCGGTCAACGCACCGAGAATGCCGGTCAGCAGCATGATCGTAGGCAGGGTCTGACCACTGGGGTCGCCGTTGACGGCCATATCCAGCAGCACGAAGGTTCCGAACGCCGCCGCCAGACTGGCGGTGACCAACACCGAGCCGGTGAACGGGTGAGATCGCTTCGGGTCGGTCGCCATCCGCACCCCGAAAACCCACAACCCTACGCCGATCCCACCCAGCAGCAGCGCCGCGACCAGCGCCGATTCCGACGCCATGGCGATGAAGGCCAGGACCGCCAGGCCAAGTTGGAAGATGGCGAACAGGCCGAGCCATTTGAGCAGCGCCGCCAGAAATCGGCCGTGTGTTGCATAGCGGGCGAGCAGGATTTCCAGCAGCGGCCGGTCGATCAGGCCCTGCTGGCGCCAGTCGGTGACTTCGTGGGTCAACAGTTCGCGGGTGGTGGCGAGCATGATTCGGATTCCGGATTTTTCCAGTATTACGGGGTTGTCGTGATGGTTCCAAAATTTTACGAGCAAACGCCGCCGGCGTGGCGGAATGCCGCTACACGAAGGTGAACAGGAAGGCGGCCAGAAAACCGGCGATGGTGGCCAGCCCGACTGCCGGTCCGCCATCTTCATAGGCTTCCGGCATCATCACCGACGATACCATGGCCAGAATGCCGCCGCCGGCGATAGCGCCGACCAGGGTGAGCAGGGTCGGTGGTGCGTCGGCGAGAAAAATGTTGCCCAGCGCCGCCGCCAGCGCGCCGGCCAGCACCAGCAGTCCCCACAAGATCAAAATCCGTTGCGTGCTAAAGCCGGCCTGTTGCATGCCCACCGCGCTGCCGATGGCCTCCGGCAGGTTCGACAGGAACACCGCCGCCAGAAAGGTGAACCGGAACGCATCGAGCGAAACGAAACTGGAACCGATGACCACCGATTCCGGAATCCCGTCGAGCAGCGCGCCGAGAAACAGGGCCAGCGGCGCGCCAGCCGCCGCGTGTTTCGCCATCAGCGCGGCTTCCTCCTGGCGGCTCAGGCGCTGGATGTTGGCCAGCGCCCGCTTTTGCCAGGCTCCTGCGTCGGCCTGCTCGCGCAGGACGGTGACGTTTTGCAGGATCCGCCGCGAGTTCAGCGTCTCAACAGCCTGCCGCAGGCGAGGCAAGCAGTCGAGCAGTTCGTCGAAATGCTCCTTGGCGATTTTGAGCAGTTCGACGTCGGTCAGGGCGGTCACGGTGGCGGTGCGCGGTTCCCCGGTCAGCAGAGCCATCTCGCCAAATGACTGACCCTCCGCCAGCCGGGCAAGCAGGGCGGGTTCGGCATCATCCACTCGATCATTGGTGGATACGGCAACTTCGCCGGCAACGATCAGGTACAGTGCGTCGCCAGCCTCACCCCGGCGAAAGATGGTGTCTCCGGCAGCGAAACGCGCAGGCTGAACGCACAACAGCACTTCCTCCATTTCTTCGGGCGGCAGCGAGCGCAGCAGCTCCACCCGCGCCAGGCGGGCCAGCAGCACCGCGGACTGTTGTCGCTTCTGACGCAGCAGGTAGAGCTTGGCAAGCGCGGGATGGCGCAGGGCGGCGCCGTACTGTTCCAGGCGGCGGTCTCCCAGGTAGTACAGCACGCCACCCACCGTAAAACCCACCGCTACCCATAGCCAGCTGGTCAGGCCGCTCAGGTGATTGATTGCGATCAGTCGCTCTGCGCCCTCGAACGCCAGTTCCAGCGCCAGCGCCTGAATCAGGGCGCCGGTGCCGAACGCCATGATGATGGCGTTGGTCCGCTGCGAAGGTTTGGCCAGCAGACCGATTCCGACTCCGACGAGCAGCGAGAGCATCGCCAGGGTGGCTAGCAGCACCGCGCCGAAAATTCTGGAGAAGTCGAGCGGCATTAGGGAAACTAACCCGGCGCTGACTCGGCCAGCGGGATGACGTAGAACAGGATGGCAAAGAAATGAAGAATACTGCCGGCCAGGACGAAGCCGTGCCAGATCGCGTGGTGATAGGGCAGCCGCCTCCAGACGTAGAAGAGGACGCCGAGCGTGTAAGCCAGCCCGCCCAGCAGCAACAGCCACAGGCCACCCGGCGCGACGCTATGCAGCAGAGGCTTGGCGGCAACCACCACCGTCCAGCCCATGCCCACGTACAGCGCGACCGAGACCAGCGTCGAGCGGCGGCCACGCATGACGCGCAGCAGGATACCGATCAGCGCCAGTCCCCAGATGACGCCGAACAGCGACCAGCCCCAGGGGCCGCGCAGGTTCACCAGCACAAACGGGGTGTAAGTGCCGGCGATCAAAATGAAAATCGCGGAATGATCGAGCGTCCGCAGCACCGCCTTGACGCGAGGCAGGGGGATGCTGTGGTACAGGGTCGAGGTGGTGTAGAGCAGAATCAGCGCCGCGCCGAAGATGCTGCATCCCACGATATGCCAGGCGTTGCCGTGCAGGCTGGCGAAGGCGGTCAACACGCCCAGGCCAGCGATGCCGAGCAGGGCGCCCACGCCATGAATGATGCTGTTGGCGATTTCTTCACCCGGCGTATAGCGCGGCAGGTGATGTTCGGTGGTCATCGGCGATTTCCTCTTTGGCTGCTGGCGGACAGTATAACGGCACACGCCCAGTGGGCGCGCGCCGCTCGTGGATTGGACCGACCGGTCCGGTGGGTTTCACCCGTATGCGGTCGCATTCCTCCGCCGATGGGTTGCCGTCGCCACCGATTCGATCACCCCTTCCTCCCGTTTGGCGGCTACCTCGGTGGCCAGCCGCCGATGGAACTCCCCAGCGCTGGGGGTTTCATCCCACAGTTCGTACTGGCGGACCACGGCGGCGACATCGCCCGGCGCCAGGCGGTCGAGCCGCAGGACGTGCTCCTTCCACGCTTGGGCCTCGGCCACGTCGCCGCCCAGCCGGGCGAACTCCTGGACGAACAGGCCCCAGCGCTGGCCGGGCTTGAGCCAGTCGAAGCGGATCTTCCAGGGGAAGCGGCGCAGGCTGGCGGCGTCCAGGCTCTCCATGAGATTGGTGGTGCAAATGAAAATGCCGTCGAACGCCTCCATTTGGGTCAGCAGTTCGTTGACCTGGGTCACTTCCCACGAGCGATGCGCGCCGCGCCGGTCGCGCAGGAAGGAATCGGCCTCGTCCAGCACCAGCACCGCGTCGCGCTGGCGGGCGTCGTCGAACATCGCGGCGATGGCCTTTTCGGTCTGGCCGAGGTACATGTCCAGCAAGTCCGAAGCGCGTTTCACCAGCAACGGCTTTTCCAGCCGGTCGGCGATGTGGCGGGCCAGTTCCGACTTGCCGGTGCCGGCGGGGCCGTGGAAGCAGAACACGCCGTGCGGGCGGCGTTGCAACGCCGCGATCAGCTTGGGCACGTCCCCATCGACGTTGAGGAAGCGCAGGTCGTAGCCGGTCGGGACGACGTTGCGGGCCGGCGTCCGCTTCTGTCCCAGCAGTGCCGCCGAGCGGTCGAGCGCCTGCCGCACCAGCGCCCGGTTCGCCTCCAGATCGCCGTTGCCGGCGTGCCGCGCCAGCTTGGCGGCCCGTTCCAGTTGCGCCGGGGTCAGATGTTCGCGGGCGGCGATCCGCGCCAGCCAGTCGTCCTCCCCCGCCCACTCGCCCAAGTGGTGGCGGGCGATCGCGACCCGCACCGACTGCGGCGGGATCGAGAACCGGATGGCGTAATCGAAACGGCGCAGGTAGGCCCGGTCCATCGACTCGGCGTCGTTGGTCAGCCACAGCGCCGGCGCCGGGTTATTTTCCAGGGTGCGGTTGATCCACGCCTTGCCGGCGGTGGCGCCGTCGCCCTCCCCGCCGAACAGCCGGGCCAAGGGGTCACGCTCGAACACGTCTTCCACCTCGTCGAACAACAGCAGGGCGTTGTCGCATCGGGCCAGCAGCCGCTGCCCCAGGTTGAAGGCGCGCAGCCGCCGCTCGCCCCGGATCGGATCGCCGTCCTTGTCGGCGTAGTCCACCTCGTACAGGTCCGCGCCGACCGCCTCGGCCAGCGCGGCGGCGCACTCGGTCTTGCCCACGCCGGGGGGACCGTACAGCAGCAGATTGACGCCGGGGATTTTGTGGCGCAGCGCCGCCCGCAACAGCCCGACCGTCGCCGCCGTATCCCGCTCCAGGTGGGGAAAATGGGCCAGGGTCAGGGTGCGCCGGGGCGAACGCTTGAGAAAACGGGCCATCAGCGCCTCGGCGTCGGCATGCGGCGCGAACAGGAGGTTCGGCAAATCCTTCCACACGTCGAGCTTGTCCTCCAGATCGACGCTGTGCGCGGCGATTTCGACCAGCCCCGTGGTGATGAGCGTGCTGGTGGGACTCAGGGCCGCACGGATGTCGTCCTGGGGCAGGCCGGTCAACCGCGCCAACAGCTTGTGCAGAAACGGCGTGCTCGTGCTCTGCGAGTTTTGGGCGATGGCGCGCTGGAAGGTGCGATCCCCTCGCAGAAACACCGCGAAACAGAGCACGGCCAGATCGGCTTCGCTCAGCCCGAGCAGCGCGGCGAGCAGATTCAGGTTGCGCACCAGCGGCAGGTCCGGGTTCAGGGTGATTTGCGCCAGTTCCGCGCGCCGCTGCCGGAGCCGCTGGAGCCAGCGCTCCGCGGACGGAAAGCGCCCGTGCTCGTCCTCGTCTTCGTCCCTCTCGTCCGACCCGGCGTCCTCGTCTTCGGCCAGACCGGTCAGGGCCATGAATTCGTCGTTGTCCCAACAGTGATGATGATGAAACGGGTGGCGGCGGCGGCCGGCGCGCACCCAGCCCAACAGCAGGGCCAGGTCGATCAGCCAGCGACCCAGCAAGGCGCGATAGGCGGCGGTGTCGTCGTCGTCGTCCAGCGCGGTGAGCGCGGCGACGGGGTTGGCGTGCAGAAAACGAGGTAGGGTCATGAGGCGCTCCGATCAGGTCAGTGAACGGAGTAAAGAATACGGCGGATACCCGACAGGATGCGTCGGCTGGGTTGAAGTGGTGCGGGTGAGGAAGGAACGGATGCAGGTGGCCATTCTGGCAGCTTTGCATGAAAGGCCACAGCGGTTTCGGGCATTGGCCAGAACGCCTGCGGCGGGGATTTGGAAGCGCCGTAACCGGGTCTAAATTCCCAACGACACGGCTATTGATTCCCAAATTTCGGTTGGTGG
>JBDHRD010000106.1:0-11292 GCA_039807425.1 Candidatus Contendibacter sp.
AACGGCTAAACTTCTCAAAGCAGCAACTGCAAAGCGGGCGGCCGCAAAAGCAGCCTAAATGACCTTAAAAGGGCTGCCCACTCACTCCTAACCCACTCACTCCTACCTCACCCTACTCCACTGCTCCTCCAAGCGCTTGACCGACACCGGCAAGAGGGTCTTCAACTCCTGGGCGAACTGCGACACCCGTAGCTCCTCCAACAGCCAGCGAAAGCGGATCACCTCGGGATCGTGGCGTTCCCGCCGGACGTCCTCTTCCAGTCGCCGCTGGCAACCTTCCCACAGCCGAATGATGTCACCACGCCGCTGGCGGTCCCGGTCCGGCGCCTGCCGGAGTTTTTGCAAGCGCAGGGTGATCGCGCGCAGATAGCGGGGCGAATGCGGCAACCATTCCGGTGGAGTCTGGCTGAGAAAGCCGGGATAAACCAGCCGCCCCAACTGGTCGCGAATGTCGGCCAGCGCCTCCGCCCAGACCGGCGATTCCTCGGTCAGCGCCCGGCGGACCTCGTGATACGCCGCCAGAATTGCATCCGCTGTTTCGCAAACCTCTTTACTTGCGGCGGGCAGCCGGGTCTTGCCGCGTTCCAGCAGCGCCTCGAATCCCACCCGGTCGCGCGGCAATGGCTCGTCAGCCAGAAAAGCGCGGTCGAGAATGGCGTTCAGCAAATCCTCACGCAACTGCTCCTGGGTCCCCAAGCCAATGTAGTGCAGCGCCATGCGCTGGAAATTTGGCAAATCGCGCGCCAGTTGCTTGAATGCCATCCCCAGCCGTCGGGCGATCAACCGTCGCAAACCGATGCGCGTCGTCGCTTCTGCCCGCATCGGCGAATCCAGCACCCGCAGCGCCAGCGTCCCGTCCGCTTCGGCGACTAGTGCCGGATAACCGCGCAATTGAATCCCGTTGCGGACAAAACTCACTTCCACTGGCAACTCGCCGAAATCCCAGTCGCGCAGTCGCTCCCGCTCGAACTCCGGGATCGGCAGCGCCGCAAAACGGATCCGGGCCTCGCCGCGCAGTCGCGCCTGAATTGCCGCCCAGTCGCGCCCAGTCGCCAGCGTTTTGCCATCGGCGTCCACGACCTGAAAGCGCATTCGCAAATGCGGCGGTACGGCGTCAAAATTCCAGGCCTCTTCGGAAATCCGCACCCCGGTCATCCGCTGCAAGTGCTCGGTCATCGCGCCAACCAGCGACCGCCCACCCGGTTCGATGACTTCCAACAAGGCCTGGACGTAATTGGGCACGGGCACGAAATTTCGCCGCAGCGCCTTTGGCAGCGATTTCAGCAACGCCGCCATTCGTTCCGCCCGCAAGCCGAGCACCAGCCAGTCCACCCGATTCGGGTCCACCTGATTCACCGCCGCCAGCGGAACCGTGAGTGTTACTCCATCGTCCTCTGCCCCCGGCGTAAAGCGATAGTTCAGCGGCAGCTTCAAGCCATCGAGGTCCAAATGGTCGGGAAATTGTTCGCCGTCCGTGACCGGACTCGCCTGCGCCAATAGCACGGCCCGGTCGAGAAACAACAGCCGTGGCTGATCTCGCTCGATACGCTTGCGCCAAATCTCAAAGGTCAAACCGCTGTAAATTCCCTCGGGAATCCGCTCGGCGTAAAAGTGATACAACGTCTCCTCGTCGGCGGCTAGATCGCGGCGGGCACGAACTTCCAGCTCCTCCAGTTCGGCTAGCAGTTGCCGGTTGCGTGCGAAGAAAGGCGCCCGACAGTGAAACTCGCCCTCGACCAGCGCCTGCCGGATGAAGAGTTCCCGCGCCAGCGTCGGATCGAGCGGGCCGTAATGGATCCGGCGCTGGGCGATGATCGGCAGGCCGTACAGCGTCACCCGCTCGGTGGCGGTCACCTGCGCCGAGCGTTTCTCCCAGTGCGGCTCGGCGTAGCTGCGCTTGAGTAAATGCCCGGCCAACCCTTCCACCCATTCCGGCTCGATCCGCGCCACGGTGCGGGCGTACAGTCGGCTGGTTTCCACCAACTCCGCCGCGACGACCCAACGCGGGCGTTTCTTGAACAGCCCGGAACCGGGGAACAGGTAAAAATTGCGGCCCCGCGCGCCCAGATAGGCGTTGTCCTCCTGTTTGAAGCCGAGATGACCGAGCAGGCCGGTCAACAGCGCCCGATGCAGGTTGGCGTAGGGCGCGGGTTCGACGTTGAGCCGCATCCCCATCTCGGTCACCAACCCGAGCAATTCCTGGTGCAGGTCGCGCCATTCCCGCATCCGCACGAAGGAGAGAAAATTGGTCTGGCAAAGATTGCGCAACTGATTCTTGGAGAGTTGTCGTGCCTGCTCGTGGTAGTACTCCCATAGTTTGAGCAACCCCAGAAAATCGGAATGTTCGTCGCGAAACCGGCGATGCTTCTCATCCGCCGCCTGTTGCCGTTCCAAGGGCCGCTCGCGCGGGTCCTGAATTGCCAGCGCGGCGACGATGATCAGCATCTCGCGTAAACAGCCCTCACGTTGCGCCGCCAGCAGCATCCGGCCCAGCCGGGGATCGACCGGCAGCTTTGCCAGTTGCCGGCCCAGGTCGGTGATGTGCCGCTGCGCATCCACCGCCTGCAACTCAAACAGCAGCCGGAAGCCGTCGCTGATCTGGCGCGAGTCCGGCGGGTCCACGAACGGAAACTCTTCCGGTCGGCCCAGATTCAACGCGCACATTTGCAGGATCACCGCCGCCAGATGGGTGCGCAGAATTTCTGGATCAGTGAACGCCGGGCGGGACTGGAAATCCTCTTCGGCGTACAGCCGCACGCAAACGCCTGCCATGATCCGTCCGCAGCGCCCGGCGCGCTGGTTGGCGCTGGCTTGGGAAATTTTCTCCACTGGCAGGCGTTGAATCTTGCTGCGCGGACTGTAGCGGCTGATGCGCGCCGTGCCGGGATCGATCACGTAGCGGATGCCAGGCACGGTCAGCGAGGTTTCGGCGACGTTGGTCGCCAGCACGATGCGGGGCCGGCCACGCGGCTGGAATACCCGATTCTGCTCGGTGGCGGACAACCGCGCATACAGCGGCAATACCTCAGTGTTGGGCGGATGGTGTTTGCGCAGGCTTTCCGCCGTCTCCCGAATTTCCCGCTCCCCGGACAGGAAAACGAGGATATCGCCCGGCCCCTCCTTCCACACCTCGTCCACGGCGGCCAGAATCGCCTGCTGCAAATCGCGGTCGCGCTCGTCCTCGTCTACCGCCAGCAGTGGCCGGTAGCGCAGTTCCACCGGCCAGGTCCGCCCCGACACTTCGAGGATTGGCGCCTGATTGAAATGGCGGGAAAAGCGCTCGGGATCGATAGTGGCCGAGGTGATGATCAGTTTTAGATCGGGCCGGCGCGGCAGCAATCGCTTGAGATAGCCCAGTAGAAAATCGATGTTCAGGCTGCGCTCGTGGGCCTCGTCGAGGATGATGACCTCGTACTGGTCCAACTGGCGGTCACTCTGGGTTTCCGCCAGCAGAATGCCGTCGGTCATCAGCTTGACCAGCGCGTCCGGCCCCGTCCGGTCGGAAAAGCGCACCTTGTAGCCGACCTGGCCGCCGACCGCCGCTCCCAGTTCCGCCGCGATCCGCGCCGCCACCGAGCGGGCGGCGATCCGGCGCGGTTGGGTGTGGCCGATCAAGCCTGCCGCGCCCAAACCGAGCGACAGGCAAATTTTTGGCAACTGCGTGGTCTTGCCGGACCCGGTCTCGCCGCACAGCACGATGACCTGATGCTCGCGGATGGCGGCGGCGATGGCGTCGCGATGGGCATTGATCGGCAGGCTGTCGTCGAAGGTGGGGACCGGCAACGCGGCCCGGCGGTCGCGCAAACGGGCGGCGGCGACATCCACTTCGGCTGCCAATTGCTCCAGCGCGCGATCCACCGGCTTGCCCTCGCGCCCGCGTCGGTCCAGGTCGCGCAGGCGGCGGGCGAACGCGGCACGGTCGCGGGTCAGACAGGCGGACAGGCGGGCGCGCAAGGCGGCGAGCAGCTTTTCCACGATGGTTTCCAAAATAGGCTGTTTACAAAAAAGACGAACATCCACCCAATACGGCTGCGAACCATCATTTTGACACTAAATCCCAGGCGGGAGCCCATAATCCACTTGCGGAACGCATGGCTTTCGCGTACTTTCCGCCGCGGGCTGGAGATGGCGCCAACCGTCCAACGCCCAGCGTCGGCCCCACTTGGATCCCGAACTCTCCCGCGCGGGAACCTGGCAATCCAAGCGTCGGCAACAAGGAAATATTGCTTTGAGGTTTTGTGTTAATGCGTACTGGTACTGTGAAATGGTTTGACGAAGCCAAGGGCTTCGGTTTCATCGCCCCCGAGGACGGCAGCAGCGATGTGTTCGTTCACTACTCGGTCATCGAGGGCAAGGGATTCCGCACCCTGGCCGAAAACCAGAAGGTCGAGTTCGACGTCAAGGCCGGCCCCAAGGGTCCTCAGGCCACGATGGTCAAAAAACTCGCGGTAAAATAACGTCCTACGTTCCCACCAAGCCGATCAAGCCAAGGCCCCGCGTAAAGCGGGGCTTTGGCGTTTTCACTGCTCAAATTTCCTGGACCCCCGAGTTCCGCAATTCAAGACGAGCTGGTAGAGGAGCCGGATAGATGGCCAAAAACCACAGGGTGAGCGCCAGAGGGGTACTCTGGAACAGGGTCCCCGCGATCAGGGCCGTTTGCACCCGACCATTCTGGCGCTGAAAGGTCTTACACCCCCGCTGACCCAGGACAGAATGACTCGCCTCCCCACCGTGGGGGCAGCGAAAGCCTTCCGGCCAGCGGGCGCGTTCCAGCGCAGCGGCGCACGGGGTCTCGGCGCCGCACTGCTTAAGAAACGCGGGCCACGATAACCCCGGTTGAAATTGAATCCGATTCATCGGCCTTGATCTGGTTGGTCAGCAACAGGGTTTCCAAACACCGCCGGTAGGCGTTGATGTCGGCAAACCCATCCACGCGCTGTCACTGTGATAGGCGCGGGTCGGGATACTTTTCCGGTTCAACCAGTTGGCGAGCGCCAGGCGCAATAACCGGTGCGCCTCCTGACGCCTAGGTCCGCGAATCGGTCATGGGTCCATCACTCCCGCGACGGTTCGGCTCACCTCTCCCCACGCACGTCGAACTCGACCTTCCAGGTTTCCGCGCCGACGCGCGGCACGGCTTCCAGCCGCAGGGTGCCGACCTCGGTCACCGCCGCGTGCAAGCGCACCGGCACCACCTCGCCCGGTTGCCGGCCCTCGGCGGGCAGAGTCGCCTCAATCTCCTCCAGTTCCTCGACCTCATCGGGCGCCCACTGCTCGAGCACTCCGCCCACGTGATCCGCGCGCCGCACCGAGGAGCCGAAGAAGCGAAACCGCACCGGCTCGCCGACCACCAGCCCGACTTCCTGCGGTGGCAACTCGGCCTGGGTCCCCTCTTCCATCCCAAACGGCGCGATGCATAGTGCTTCGATCGGCGGCTCCATCCCCGGTACCGCCGGCATGGCGCTTTCCACCCCGACGTAGAAGGATTTGGCGGTGCCGCCGCGAATCCGCACGCCGCGCCCGCGCCGCACGTGGCCGTAATAGGCCGCGCCGCGCGCCACCGCCAGGTCGAGATCGGCCCCTTCCAGCAGACGCACTGGCGGCGCCCCCTCGCCTTCCAGCCAGCCGTTCAGCACTTCCAGGGTTCGCGCCAGTAACGGCGGCGCCTTAAACACGCCGCCGTTGAACAGCACGGCGGTCGGATGCAGGAACGTCGTCTCATCCGGCGACCGATCCTCGAACCCCTCCAGATCGCGGGTCGCGTCCACCTGCCGGCGCAGAAACGCCGCCAGATGACGGGTCATCGCCGCATCCTGGGCGTAGGGCAACCCGATCTTGGTCAATGCCGCCCGCGCCCGACTGGCGGGCCGCGCTGCCGCCTCCACCACCGGGAAGAACCCTTCCACCAGGTTCTGGGTCACTTCCGCGCGAGTCAGTTCGGTGCGCAGCGTACCGCCGATCAGCTTGGAGCCCCGGCTCGGCACCACCACCGGCGCGGCCTCGACCTTGGCGTCGCCGAGCAAGGTTTCCTTGGCGTTACGGCAACCATGGGTTAGCGCCTGCAACTGCCAGGGATCGATTTGAATACCCTGCGCGGCCAGCTTGGCGCGGACCGCGTGGGCCAGGGCCAGATCCATGTTGTCGCCGCCCAGCAGAATGTGGTCGCCGACCGCCACCCGCACCAGTTCCAGCGAACCATCGCGCTCGGTGACGGCGATTAGCGAAAAATCGGCGGTGCCACCACCGAGGTCGATCACCAGAATGATGTCGCCGACCTGGACCTGCTTGCGCCACTCGCCCTGGGCCGCCAAAATCCAGTGGTACAGCGCCGCTTGCGGCTCCTCCAGCAGCACCAGATGGCTCAAGCCCGCCGCCGCCGCCGCCTCGGCGGTCAGTTCGCGGGCGGCCGGATCGAAGGAGGCCGGCACCGTCAGCACCACCTCCTGGTTGGCCAGCAGCGCGTCGGGATGCTGGTGATCCCAGGCGGCGCGCAGGTGTTCCAGGTAGCGCGTCGAGGCTTGCAGGGGGGAGACCCGCGCCACTTCCTCCGGTGCTTCCACCGGCAGGATCGCCGCCCGCCGGTCCACGCCGGGATGGCACAGCCAGCTCTTGGCGCTGGACACCAACCGGATCGGGGTGCGGCCGCCCATGGCGCGGGCCAGTTCGCCGACCACGAAAGGCTGCGGCTTGTCCCAAGGCAATACCCGATCCTCCACCCGCAATTCATCGGGATGCGGCAGGTACAGAAACGAGGGCAGCATCGTCCGCTCCTCGACCGAACCGGGCGCGGTCAACTGCGGGACAACCTCGATCCCCTCGACCACGTCGTCGCGGTCGCTGGCAACCAGGTCTACCGCCGCCATCACGCAATGCGTAGTGCCGAGATCGATGCCGACAGCGTAGCGAGCCTCACTCATAGCTCCACCTCCGCCGGCGCCAGCACCCGGACGTCATGGCCCTCCGCCAGCTTGGGCAATTTAATCTCGGTCACCCGCCAGCCCCGATGCATCAGCGCGCCGGTGAACGGCGGCTGGCCCACCACGTTGCCGGTCAGCCGCACCGCCGCGGCATCGAAGCCGGCCGCCAGCGTCAGCCGGGCACCCTCGGCCTCGGCCCGCACCGGCTCGATCTGGAGATAATCGCGGATCACCTTGCGGCAACCCTCATGCACTACGCGCGCCGCGCCGCCGATCTCGGCGTCGGAATAGGCGCCAACATTCTCCTCCAGAAAGTCCACGAAACGCCCCTCCCGCTGCAACAGCGCCAGCAGTTGCAGGGCGGAATCCGGTGCGGTATCTCGCAGCAGCGGTTTGGACGGTTCGGCGACCGCTGCTGGTGCGACCGCCCCAGCCAGTTCGCCCCGTTCCAGCCGCAGGATGCCGGCGGCGAACGCGCCGTCGCTCAGAATCCGCCCGAAGGCGCGCAACGCCAGGCGCAGGCGGGCAAAAAATCCCAGAGGTAAATCGCTCATCAATCAAACTCCCATCAATCAGGTCTTTCGAACAGCCTATCCTATCACGCACCCGCCCATCGCCGAGGCGGAGAAAACCATCCCCGATGACCCTGAATTTGCCTTATCATGTCACCTGCAGAGGCTGGCATTGTGGTCGGCTAGATTTAATCCAGACGGCGGCGCGGATCATACTGGCCCCACAACCGCCATCAATCAGCGCGCCCCATACGCGCGAGATTTTCTCAGGAGTAGCAGCATGGCCCGCATATTGATCGTTGACGACTCACCGACCCAGACGCTGAGTCTCGCCAAGATCGTCAAAAACCATGGGCACGAAGTCCTGACTGCCAAGGATGGCCACGAGGGGGTCGAGATGGCCAAGGCAGAACTGCCGGACCTCGTTCTCATGGACGTGGTCATGCCCACTATCAATGGTTTTCAAGCCACTCGGCAGATCACCAGAAATCCCTTCACCAGCCATATCCCGGTGATCATCGTCACGACCAAGGATCAGGAAACCGACCGAATCTGGGGTACGCGACAAGGCGCCAAGGGCTATCTCACCAAGCCGGTGGATGAAGCCACGCTGGTGGAAACCATCAATAAATTCCTGCCGAAGTAGGTTGCTGCCAGCCAACCCCCACCAAACTCATCCCCGATGATGATCCGCGAAAACGGGACAGTCTGAAACCGGGGCGATCCCTCGCCGATCCCGGCGTCATTCATCGCGGCGGCTTCGCATCATTCGGCATCGTCCTGGACCGCATCAGTTGTCGTTCGTCCGGTTTCGCCGCTGGACCTGGTGCGGCTGGCGGTCCAGCCGCAGCGCCGGCGCTTTTGGCCCGCGCGGCATCCAGTTCGGGTGCGGGACTGGCCAAGGACTGCGAGGCCTTCTCCTCCATGGGTGCCGGCATTTCGCTCAGATCGCTGGCAGGTGGCAACCAGCGCAATAGGGGTCGCTGTCACGGCCAGCCGCCGATCACTGCTTGCCGTTCGCGCCGGTCTGTCCCATCATCCTTTGCATCCCGGAATCTTTGCTCAGGACCTCCAAATCATGGCCACGACGGAAACGCCCCAAATCCCCGGTTACCGTATCGAAAGGATCATTGGCAAAGGCGCCATGTCCACCGTTTATCTGGCGGTTCAGGAATCGCTGGACCGGCGGGTCGTGCTCAAGGTGCTGGCTCCTGGCATGGCCGCCGATCCCACTCTCGGCAAGCGCTTCATCAAGGAGGGCAAAATCATCGCCAGGCTCGGTCATCCGCATATCGTCACCATTTACGACACTGGTGTGTACCAGGACTGCTCCTACATCACGATGGAGTATCTGGAAACCGGCACGCTGAAGGAGCGGATCAAGGGGGGGCTAAGTCCGGAACAGGCGGTAAAGATTCTGGTCCAGATTGCCCAGGCGCTCAGCTACGCCCATCGCCAGAACTGCATCCACCGCGACATCAAACCGGCCAATATCTTGTTCCGCGACCCGGAGACAGCGGTCTTGTCGGATTTTGGCATCGCCAAGAACCTGGAGGACAAAACTCAATTGACCGCCGTCGGCTGGCGCATCGGCACGCCCAACTACATGAGTCCCGAGCAGGCGCTGGGCAAGCCGGTGGATGCGCGCTGCGACCTGTACAGCCTGGGGGTGGTGTTTTACGAGATGCTGACCGGCAGTCGGCCGTTCAAGGGCGCGGATGCATTCGAGACAGCGATCCTGCACGTCAAGGGGCCGATTCCAATCCTGCCGGAGCCGCTGCGCCGGTTTCAACCGGTGATCGATCGGGTGCTGGCCAAAACGCCTGCGGCGCGATTCGCGAATGCAGAGGAACTGACGCAGGCGGTCCAGAACGTGGTGGCTGCGCCCGCTACGCTCGCAACGACGATTTGGCGCGAGCGGCAATGGTCGCCCTGGCTGCTGGCGGCGCTGCTGGCGGTGGCGCTGGTCGGTTTGGGAACATTGGTTTGGCGTTACTGGCCAACCACCACCGGGGTACCGCCGAGCCCCGTTCAGCCGCGCTAGCGCCGCCGCTCAATAGCTCATGCAGGCGGCGTTGAGGATGCCGATGGCGAGCGCCAGCGCCCCGACAAACACGCCGCTGGCGATGTGGCCAGCGGGAATGTCGCGGGCCAGATCGGGCAACAGCAGCCGGCCCGCTCCGTAGGCCAGCAACTGGACGAACAGGGCGATCAGGCCCCAGACCGCCATGTCGAGCAGGCTCACGCTGTGGGCAATGGCGCTGGCCAGTGGCAGCACGAAACCGAGGATGGCGCCGCTCAGGCTGGCCGCCGCCGCCGCGTTGCCTTCGCGGATCAGGGCAATCTCGCGGTACGGGGTGATCCAGACATACGCCGTCACGAAGAGGAGCAGCAAGCCAATGGCAGTGGCGGAATAGAACAGGAACGACGGCAAGCCAGCCAGGGATTGGGTCAGCATGATGATTTTACCTTAGGAGGTCGGGCGGGTGACTGGGAAAGGATAGCCGAATCGTCCGGGGCAAGCAGTTGTGAACTCAACCTTGTCTCATCCGCTCCCACCGCTCCTCCATCTGCTTCACCATACGGCATATAGGGCTTGTTAATTCTACTTTGTCAGATTCATCTATTTGAATTTTATTAATAAAATAAGGATAATCCGACCTCGACCAAAAGACAAGGCCTCACGAGGTGGATCATGCAAGAGACCAACGCGAACACATTTAAAAAACTCGACCGCCGCCGGGGCTGTCGATTCCACACATCTTGATCCCAAGGACTGGTGCCCACATCTGAAGGAGTAGATCAAGCGGCATGAGGCGGAGGGGATGACCGAGAGGGCAGTGGTGAGTTGAGCGGCGGCGGAATTGGGCGGGGCGAAGTTGGGGGACGCGCGGTTGAACCGACGGTTGGTCCGCGTGGCGGAACGGCTGGGCGCGCAGCCTGGGGCGAGCATCCCGGTCGCCTGCGGGGGCTGGGCGGAGACCCAGGCGGCGTATCGGTTGCTGGCCCATGAGGCGGTGATGTGGGAGCAAGTGCTCGCGCCGCACTGGGACTGTAGCATCGAGCGGATGCGCCGCCAGCCGGTGGTGTTGTGGGTGCAGGACAGCACGGAGTTGGACTATACCGCCCAGCCGGGCATCGCGGGGTTGGGGCCGTTGAGCTATCTCCGGCAGCACGGGCTGTCCGTCCACCCGACCCTGGCGGTCGCGCCGGACGGGGTACCGCTGGGCGTGCTGGACGCCTGGTTGTGGACCCGCGACCGGGCGACCTTCGGGGAAGACCGGCGGCACTGGCCGATCGAGGCCAAGGAAAGCATGCGCTGGTTGGAAGGCTTCGCGCGCTGCGCCGAGTTGGCGGAGACCCTGCCCGACACCCGACTGGTCTATGTCGCCGACCGGGAATGCGATATTCCCGCGTTCATGGTCCGGGCGCAACGGGAGCCCGGGATCGACTGGCTGATCCGGGCCACCCACAACCGCTGCCTGGCCGAAGGGGACAAACTGTGGGACCGGCTGGCGCACGCGTCGGTGTTGGGCGAGGTCCGCTTTACCCTCCCCGCGCGACCGAACCGACCGAGCCGGCCGGTGGGGCTGACGATGCGGGCCGAACGGGTCACCCTGCCCCCCCACGGGCGGTGAACCGGTGACGGTCACCGCGCTGCGGGCGCGGGAAGAGTCCGCACCCGTCGGGGTCGAACCGCTCGACTGGCGCTGGTTGAGCAAGCGCCGGGCCGATCCCCTCGCCCAAGCGGCCGAATTGATCCAGTGGTACGGAAGTCGTTGGAGTATCGAAATCGACCAGCCATACAACCTCCATAAGAGTCATCAGTTGCTCGAGAGTCCTTCATCATTGCCGCTGCGGGG
>JBDHRD010000107.1:0-11278 GCA_039807425.1 Candidatus Contendibacter sp.
CGGTGAAGCGATAGTCCACGAACTTGATGCCCTTTTCCTCGATCAGCTTCATCACATCGGCAGCATTCATTGTCATTGATTCCTCGGGTTTGAAAAGTCTCGGTCGTTGATTGGGAATGTCGGTATTAGGATTGCCATATTCCATGTCCGCAGCGGTTTAGCATGAACCGTGCCATGGGAATTATTTCCAGCCAAGACCGTCCACTGGGTAGGCATTGGAATCAGCGCGTGATCCCGATTGCACCAGTATAGGGCAAAACAGAAGGCAATCGCGCCTTTCAGGGGCAGGATGCCGCGCCATCCAGCCGAGCATTCGAGCATTCCAGCCGGGCGAAGGGCTTATACTCCCATTCGTCACTCAACTACCCGAGGAGAAGTGGGATGAAATTCGAGTTCACGGTTCAGAACGTCAAGTGCGGCGGCTGCGCCAGCGCGATTCAAACCGGCTTGCGCCAGGATGCCCGGGTTCGGGAGGTGACCGTCGATGTACCCACCGGCCGGGTGACGGTGGAAGCCGATGGAGATCGCCGGGCGGAACTGAGCGCGGCGCTGAACGCGCTGGGCTACCCCGAAAAGGTTTAGGAAACCGCATAAAAAAACCCCTCGCCCACCAGTGGGAGAGGGGTAGAAGTGAGGGGTTTTCCGACGAATTAGAAACGGGTGCCGACCGTCAGACCGACCACCCAGGGGTTGATGTCCACGGTGCCGATGCCTACTCCATTGAGCTTGGCATCGGTGCTGATGCCGATGTAGCGGAGGTCGACGTTCGCGAACCAGTCGGGCGCTATGTCGATGTCGATACCGAGCTGCCCGGCCACGCCCCAGGAATCATCCAGCTTGAGGCTTGATCCTTCCAGGGCGCCCTTGGTATCCGTATTAAAGAACGTGGTGTAGTTCAGGCCGAGCCCGACATACGGACGAACGCTGTTTTCCGGAGTAAAGTGATACTGCACGCTCAGGGTCGGGGGCAGTTGATCGGTTTCGGCAATTTTGCCCGCACCCGTCAGGCTGATATCGTGTTTGAATGGTAGAGCGGCGAGCAACTCGATGCCGATATTCGGGCTGACCATGTAAGTAAAGTTGAAGCCCAGGGTGTAGCCATCGTCCACATCGATGTTGACGCCCGGGGCGAGACTGAGATTGTCGGATTCCGGAAACACCCCGTAGGCGCCGATCCGGAACAGCCAGTTGCCGGCCTCGTAGGCTTGGGCGGTTCCCGCCAGCAGACCGGCGGCCAAGGCAGCGGCCAAGGCGCTTTTCGCGATTTTCGTGGACATCGTCAGACTCCTGAAGTCGTTATTAGTCGTAGGAAAAATAAGCACAATTATTGTATTCTATTCACAACAATATAGTCAAAAACAACGTTATGTATCAATAGCGCCATTCGATGGCGTCAGTCCTCTTCCAATGGCGGCAATACCTGAATAACCTCCTCAAAGGTGGTCAAGCCGGCGGCGATCTGCAAGGCGGCGCTGACTCGCAATGGACGCATACCCTGTGTGCCTGCGCGACGGCGGAGTTCGTCCGCATCCATCGCGGGCTGGAGCAGGCGGCGGAGTTCCAGCGTGATGGTCAGCAGTTCATACAGGCCAACGCGACCCAAATAACCGGTATTGCGGCACTCCGGACAACCGCGCGGCGCCCGGATGGTCTCCGGCTTTGGCAATGGCCAGGGCCGGGCCATCGCTTCCCAAAGCGCATCGTCAATCTGGCCAGCCTCCTTGCAATGCGGGCACAGCGTCCGCACCAGCCGCTGCGCCATGATTCCGATCAGCACGTTCTGAATCAAATAGTGAGGCACGCCGAGATCGAGCAGTCGGGTCACCGCTGAGGCGGCGTCGTTGGTATGCAGGGTCGAGAGCACCAGATGCCCGGTCAGGGCCGCTTGCACCGCCATCTGCGCCGTTTCCAGATCGCGAATTTCGCCGACCATGATGATGTCGGGGTCCTGCCGCAGCAGGGTGCGAATCCCGTGGGCGAACGTCAGTTCGATGGTCGGGTGCACCTGCATCTGATTGAGTTCCGGCACCACCATCTCGATGGGGTCTTCGACCGTGCAAACATTGACCTCGGGAACCGCCAACTGCTTGAGAGTGGTATACAGGGTGGTGGTCTTGCCGGAACCGGTCGGCCCCGTCACCAGCACGATACCGTGCGGCCGGGTGATCATCGCCCGCCAGGCGGCCTCCTCGGCAGGCGCGAAACCGAGTTGACCGAAGTTCTTGGTAACCGTGTCCGGATCGAAAATGCGCAACACGCATTTTTCGCCGAAGGCAGTCGGCATGGTGGACAACCGCAGTTCGATCTCCCGGCCGGCCGGCGTACGGGTCTTGATCCGGCCATCCTGGGGCCGGCGCTTTTCGGCCACATCCATCCGCCCCAGAATCTTGATGCGACTGGTGACTGCGCTCATCACTGCCGGCGGCAGTTGATAAATCGCGTGCAATACGCCATCGATGCGAAAGCGGATCTGTCCCTGCTCGCGGCGCGGCTCCAAATGGATGTCGCTGGCGCGCTGGGAAAAAGCATATTGCAGCAGCCAGTCCACGATCTGCACGATCGGGCGCTCGTCGGCGCTCAGTTCGCCACGCCGGCCCAGTTCCAGCAACTGCTCGAAATTGAGGATGCCCGAGGCGGGTTCCAGCGTACCGCGCAGCGCGCCGCGCACCGAGCGCGAAACGCCGTAGAACTCCAACTGGTAGCGGCTGATGTCGAGCGGACTGGCGATAACCCGTTCGATCTCCTTGCGCAGGGTTTGCCGCAATACCTCGCGCCACTCGATGAGATAAGGCTCGGTGGTAGCGAACACCACGCGATGTTCATCCGTCGCGACCGGCAGGATGTGGTAGCGGGCGGCGTACTCGTAGGAGACGAACGGCAACAGCCGCTCGACCGCGGCGATGTCCAGCTTGAGGGGATCGATGCGCAGGTACGGCAATCCGACTTTGCCGGCCAGCCACTCGGTCAACAGCTCCAGACTCAACACCGGATGCGGCGACTGAACCTGGCGCAACTGCTTGTTGGCGATCACCACCAGGGGATGCGGTTCGCCGCGTTCTGTCCGGGATTCCGCACCGATCCGTTCGACATCAGCCCTGGCTACCAAGCCATCGGCGACCAGATCATCTACTACTTCCTTCAGGGTCAGGCGGTGTTCGGACTGGCGCGGCCGCAGGGATGGTCCAGAACGGGGCTCGCCGTTAGGCGGCGTGGAAAAGGTCGCCAGCGTGGCGAACGCGGGCGGGTTCACAGGACTTCCAGCCTGGCGTAGGCCACCACCAGCCACTTGGGGCCGCCCGCCTTGGGAAAATCCACCCGTGCCCGGGCGTGATAACCGGCGCCTTCGACCTCCAATACCACGCCCTCGCCGAATTGTGGGTGGCGCACCCGTTGCCTGGGCCGCAAACCGGCGGGCGCGGGAGTTGCGGCAGCGACCGGTTGGGCTGCAAACGGGCTTTTACCCCGTCGTTTCGCGCGGGCGCGCACGTCGTGGGTCAGTTCCTCGGGGATTTCCCGGACGAAGCGCGAGGGCGACGGATAGTTTTCCCGACCGTACCAGTTGCGCCGCTCAGCGTGGCACAGAACCAACTGCCGCTGGGCGCGGGTGACGCCGACGTAGGCCAACCGTCGCTCTTCCTCCAACTGGCGCGCTTCCGCGGTTGAACGGCTGTGCGGGAATAGTCCTTCCTCCAGTCCCACCAGAAACACCAGCGGGAACTCCAGCCCCTTGGCCATGTGCAGGGTCATTAGCTGCACGCAATCCTCGCCGGGGCCGGCTTGACGCTCGCCGGATTCCAGCGCGGCGTGGGCCAGAAAAGCGTTCAGCCAGTCCGGCTCGTCCGGGTCCACGCCGACCACGACCGGATCGGCGTGGGTGATGAAATCGCCGCTGGCGTTGACCAGTTCCTCCAGGTTCTCCACCCGCATCTCGCCCTTGTCGTCCCGGGTCTGTTCGTACATCGCCAGCAGGCCGCTGCGGGTGACGACATGCTCCACCCGTTCCGGCAGGGGCCGGCCATGGCTGTCGCGATCCAGCGTCTCGATCAGGTTCAGAAAGCCGCGCACCGCGTTGGCGGCCCGGCCGCTCAGTCCGCTCGTCGCCAACAAGCTCAGCGCGGCCTGCCACAGCGAACCGCCCTGAACGCGCGCTGCTTCACGCAGCAGGTCCACGGTGCGCTCGCCGATGGCCCGGGGCGGGGTGTTGACCACCCGCTCGAAGGAGGGATCATCATCGCGGTGAGCGACCAGCCGCAGATAGGCCAGGGCGTCCTTGATTTCGGCCCGCTCGAAGAAGCGCAGGCCGCCGTAAATCCGGTAGGGCAACGCCGCCGCGATCAGCGCTTCCTCGAACAGCCGCGACTGGGCATTGGAGCGATAGAGAATCGCGGTGTCGCAGCGTCGGCCCCCCTGCTCCACCCACTGGCGGATGCGCTCGATCACGAAGCGCGCCTCGTCAGTTTCGTTAAAGGCCTGGTAAAGCTGGATCGGCTCGCCGTCGCCGTCGGCGGTCCACAGGTTCTTGCCCAGCCGGTTGGCGTTGTGGGCGATGAGCGCGTTGGCGGCTTTGAGGATGTTGTGGGTGGAGCGGTAGTTCTGTTCCAGGCGGATGGTCTGGGTACCGGGGAAATCGTCGGCGAAGCGTTGAATGTTCTCGACTTTTGAGCCCCTCCACCCGTAGACGCATTGATCGTCATCACCGACGATGAACACATCGCCCCGACCGCCGCTCAGCAGTCGCACCCACTGATACTGGATGGTGTTGGTGTCCTGGAATTCGTCTACCAGCACGTGCTGGAACCGCTCCCGGTAATGGGCCAGCAGGTCCGGGTTGTCGCGCCAGAGCTCGTAGGCGCGCAGCAGCAGTTCGCCGAAATCGACCAGTCCGCCGCGCTCGCATTCCTGCTGATAGAGCGCATAGATCTGCCGGTACTGGCGCTGGACCGGCTTGCCGTCGTCGGCCAGATCGGTGGGGCGCTGGATTTCGTCCTTGCAGCGGTTGATGAAGCCAGCGACCTGCGGCGGCGGCCATTTCTTCTCGTCCAGATTCAGACCGCGCAGTATCCGCTTGAGCAGCCGGTTCTGATCGTCGCTGTCGAGAATCTGGAAGGCGCGCGGCAGACGGGCTTCCTGCCAGTGCTGGCGCAGCAGGCGGTGGGCGATGCCGTGGAAGGTGCCGATCCACAGCCCGCCGAGCGGTTGCTCCAGCATCTTTTCCACCCGGCCGCGCATTTCGGCGGCGGCCTTGTTGGTGAAGGTCACCGCCAGGATCGACCAGGGCGAGGCGCGCTCCACCGTCAGCAGCCAGGCGATGCGCCGGGTCAGCACCCGGGTTTTGCCGCTGCCGGCGCCGGCCAGCACCCGCAGGGGGTCCAGCGGCGCGGTCACCGCCTGGCGCTGGGCTTCGTTGAGATCGTCGAGAATCCAGGAAACATCCATGGGCGACGATTCTAGCAGAATCGCTCCGGGCGGGCGGGGATGTCAGCTTCTAAAGCTCCCGCAGCGCCCGCCACGGCGGTTGGTTCAACGCGGAGCGTGCGCCCAGCAGTCCGGCCAGCCCCACGCCCAGCACGCCCGCGCCACCGCCCAGCAGCCAGATCCACCCGTTCCAGCGGTACGGGAACTCAAACACGTGCCCAGCCAGCACATAGCTCAGCAGGGTCGCGGCGGCGGCGGCGAGCACGCCGGCCAGCAGCCCCAGCGTGGCAAACTCCGCCAGCAGGCTTTCCCGCACCACCCGTCGGCGCGCCCCGAGCGCGCGCAGCACGGCGCTTTCAAACCGCCGTTCGTCCTGAGTCGCCTGAATCGCGGCGTACAGCACCACCAGCCCCGCCGCCAGGGTGAACAGGAACACGTATTCGACGGCGGCGATCACCCGGTCCATGATCTCGCGGACCTTGCCCATCAGCGCCTCCACGTCCAGCACCGTCACCGACGGATACTGCCGCACCAGTTCCGCCAGCACCGCTTTCCGGCCTGGCGGCAGGTGGAAACTGGTGATCCAGGTGGCCGGATAATCGTCCAGCACTCCGGAGGGGAACACCACGAAGAAGTTGGCCCGGAACGAATCCCACTCGACGCTACGCAGGCTGGTGACCTTGGCTTCCAGCGTTTGCCCGGCGACTTGAAAACGCAGGGTGTCGTGCAGAGCGATGCCCAAATCCTTCGCCAGTCCAACCTCGACCGAGGCAACGCCCTGACCGCGATCCTCGGGATTCCACCAGCGGCCCGCCAGGATACGGTTATCGTCCTGCAAGCGGTCGGTCCAGGACAGGTTGAATTCCCGCTCCACCAGGCGCTTGGCGCGTGGGTTGTCATAATCGTCCGGCCCCACCGCCCGACCGTTGATCGCCGTCAGCCGGCCGCGCACCATCGGAAACAGTTCGGCGCCGCCCGTTCCGTGCTCGCGCAGGAAAGCCCGCACTCCCTCCACCTCACCGGGCTGAATGTTGATCAAAAAATGGTTGGGCGCATCTGCCGGCAGACTGGACCGCCAACTGGTCAGCAGGTCGGTGCGCACCAGCGTCAGCATTAGCAGCGCCATCAGCCCCAGCCCCAGCGCCACCACCTGCACCGCGCTGCCGGAACCACGCCGGGCGATGTTGGCCAGGCCGAAGCGCCAGGCCACACCGACCCGGCCCCGCAGCAGATTCAGCGACTGCACCAGGCCCCAGGCCGCCAGCGCCAGGACGATGATCGTCCCCGCCACTCCAGCGCAGACGGACAGCGCCAGTCGCCATTCGCCGGCCTGCCAGACCAGCAAACCCAGAGTTGCCAGCACGGCGGGACCGTACAGCGCCAGCAGGCGCGGATTGACCGCCCCAAGATCGCGGCGCAGCACCCGCAGCGGTGGCACTTCCCGCAGCCGCAGCAATGGTGGCAACCCGAAGCCGAGCAGAGTGACGAAGCCGGTCATCAGCGCCGGCAGGATCGGGCGCCAGGACGGCGGGGGCAGTTCGGTAGAACTGACCAACGGCCCGAGCACGTCGCTCAACCCGTACTGGGCGAGGTAGCCGACCAGCAGGCCCGCCACGCTGGCCAGCGTCGCCAGCATCAGCAATTCCAGCCCGAACAGCCGGATCACCCGCGTTTGAGTAGCGCCGACGCAGCGCAGAATGGCCACGCTGTCCCAGTGACGGGCGGCGAAGCGGCGCACGGCGATGGCCACACCAACCCCGGCCAGAATCACGCTGACCAGCGCCGCCAGATTCAAAAAGCGTTGCGCCCGTTCCAGCGCCAGCCGTAGTTCGGCGCGGGCGTCGCGCACGCCTTGCAGCCTCTCACCGGTCGCCAGCCGGGGGGCGGCCCAGACCTTGAACTCCACCAGCGCCGCCGGTTCGCCAGCCAGCAACAGCCGATATTCGATCCGGCTGCCGGGTTGCACCAGGCCGGTCGCGGGCACATCGGCCAGATTCATCAGCAGCCGGGGGGCGATGCTGAACAGGTCGCCGGCCCGATCCGGTTCGTAGGCCAACACCTGTTCCACCCGGAACGCACGCGCGCCCAGGTCGAGCGTATCGCCCACCTGGAGGTTGAGCGTCTGCATCAGCCGTTCGTCCAGCCAGACCTGGCCCGGACTGGGAATGGCGGTCGTGGCTCGGGGTAGTGCGAACGGCGCATCGCTGATTTGCAGCGTGCCGCGCAGTGGATAACCGGGACCGACCGCCTTGACTTCGGTCAGTTGGGTGGTTTCGCCGGCCAGGACCACGCTGCGAAATCCCAGGATTTCCGCCGTTTGCAAGCCCCGCCGGCGCGCCTCCTCGGCCAGCGCCGGCTGAACAGGATTGGGCGCGGCCACCACCAGATCCGCCCCCAGCAGTTCGCTGGCCTTGCGCTCCATCACCAGTTGGATGCGGTCGGTGAAAAAACCGACGGCGGCGACGCTGGCGACGGCGATTAACAGGGCGACCGCCAGCACTCGTAATTCGCCGGATTGCCAGTCGCGACGCAGCGCGCGCAGGGCCATGCGGATCAGGTTCAGCCCGTCCATGGCTAACGTTCCCGCCGCTCGTGCAACCGCCCGTCGTCCAGTTCCAGCACCCGGTCGCAATAGGCCGCCAGTTCGGGATCGTGGGTCACCAGGATCAGGGTCGCGCCCTGCGCGCGGTTGAGCGCAAACAAGAGTTCGATAATGCGATGGCCGGTTTTCTGGTCGAGATTGCCGGTCGGTTCGTCGGCAAACAGCACATCGGGATTGCCGGCGAAGGCACGGGCGATGGCAACCCGCTGCTGCTCGCCGCCGGACAGTTGGGAAGGATAGTGGCGGGCGCGGGCTTTGAGTCCCACCCGTTCCAGCAATTCCAGCGCCTGCCGGAGGGCGTCGGGCTGGCCGGCCAGTTCCAGCGGCAGCATCACATTTTCCAGCGCGGTCAAACCAGTCAGCAGTTGGAAGGACTGGAACACGAAGCCGACCCGCCGCGCCCGCAGCAGGGCGCGACCATCCTCGTCCAGACCGCCGAGATCGACGCCGGCCAGCCATGCCCGACCCTGACTCGGCGTATCCAGCCCTGCCAGCAGGCCGAGCAGGGTGGACTTGCCGGAGCCGGACGCCCCGACCACCGCCACGCTTTCGCCCCGGGCAATGGCAAAGCTGATGTCGTCGAGGATGACCAGCGGGCCTTCCGGGCTGGCCACCCGCTTGCCCAGGCGCTCGGCCCGCACGATACAATCGGCAGCCGAGTTGTCCAGTAAAGGCGTAGCGGCTACGCTTATGCCGCTGCCGGCTTCCTGGTCATGATCCACACGCATTGCCCAATTCTCCGATGATAAAGACAAATCGCTCACGTTGGTTTTCGATCCTGCTGCTGTGGCTGGTGATCTGGCCCAGCCTGGCGGCGTCCACCGAGACACCGGTGATTCTGGTGCTGGGCGACAGCCTGAGCGCCGGCTATGGGATCCCGGCCGAACAGGGCTGGGTCAGCCTGCTGCAACGCCGGCTGGTGGAGCGGGGCTTTCCGCATCAAGTGGTCAACGCCAGCATCAGCGGCGACACGACCAGCGGTGGCCTGAGCCGGTTGCCGGCGGCGCTGGAGCGGCATCGTCCCGCGCTCGTCATCCTGGAACTGGGCGCCAACGACGGGCTACGCGGCCAGCCACCGATGGCGATGGCCAGCAATCTGGGGCGGATGATCGAGCTGTCCCGGCAGGCCGGCGCGCGGGTGCTGCTGGCGGAAATGCGGATTCCGCCGAATTATGGCCCGTTGTATGCGCAAAAGTTTCAGGTCACGTTCGGCGAACTGGCGAAACGCTACGATATTCCGCTGATCCCGTTCCTGCTGGAAGGAGTCGCCGGCAACCCGGCGCTGACTCAGGACGACGGCCTGCATCCGCGCGCCGAGGGACAGCCGAGGGTGCTGGACAACGTCTGGCCGACGCTGGAACCGCTGTTGGCGCGGCCCGACTCCGAACGATAAGCGTGAGCGCCATCCAGCTCGACCATTCGCTGGGAACCTGCCCTTACGGCTGGCTCAACCTCAAGCCCGCAACTACACTTTCCATGAGTCGAATTCGTTCGTCTAATCGCGCCCACAAATAAACAGCAAAGGTTTTCTCTTACAAGCTGATGTTTTATTGGAGGTTTCATGTCGAGGAATACCAACCCACTGATCGTAACCCTCGATGCCGAACCCGATACCAATGCCGAGGATTTGGAGTGGCTGACCCGACAACTGCGGGAAGAGCTTGTGGAACTGGACGTACAGGCTGATTGGCGACCAACCGCGAAAAACCGCACGACCAAGGCTGGGGCCGGGGGCGGCGTCCGGTGATCAACGTGACCTGGTTCGACGCGGCGGCTTATGCGGAGTGGCTGTCGCGGCAAACCGGCCAGACTGATCGCCTGCCGACCGAAGCGGAATGGGAATACGCGGTGCGGGCGGGGACGACAACGCCGTTCTCTTTCGGGACCACAATCAGTACCCAGCAAGCCAGCTACGATGGCAATTACACCTATGGCAAGGGACAAAAAGGCGTGTATCGACAAAATACACCTATGGCAAGGGACAAAAAGGCGTGTATCGACAAAAGACCGTTGAGGTCGGCCAATTCCCGGCCAATGCCTGGGGACTGCACGACCTGCACGGCAATGTCTGGGAATGGAGCTGTTCTGAGTACGACAAAAAGTATGGAGGCGCTGAATTGCGTTGTATGAGCGACCTCAATTCCGATGGTCGCCGGGTGTTGCGGGGCGGCTCGTGGAACAACGTCCCGGGGAGGTTGCGGTCGGCCGCTCGCTACGGGAACACTCCGCGCGGCGGGTACTACGGCTGGGGGTTCCGTCTGGCCAGGACTTTAGCCATTTGATCTTTATTCTTTTTCCCTTTTCTGGGGTCCAGGGGGCGGAGCCCCCTGGTCGTTTTTTTGGTGGGGGAAGGCCGGATTCAGGACGGCTCTTGCGCGGGCCGTAGCAAGGCGTCGAGTTCATCCACCTGCTCGGCCCAATCCGAATCCTCCTCAATCGCTTGCGTCAGAAATTCCGCTTGGGCCGGCGTCCACCAGGATGCCTGATGGAGCGGGATTTTCGGATCGAACGGCCGGCGCCCGCGAATGAAGTTCTCGATAGCAACGGCATCGGACGGCAGACCCAGTTGATCGAACAGGGTACCCAGATTATGGGGGGTGGTATCCATGTAATCCTCCTGTCGGGGTTCTTGTGGGTGAGACGTTGAATATAGGTTCGCGGTCAGCACGGTAGTTCCAACATCGCTTCCAGCCCGCCGCGCGAGCGATTGCGCAACGCCATCAGCCCGCGCCCCGCGCCGAGGGACGGCCCAGGGTGCTGGACAACGCCTGGCCGACGCTGGAACCGCTGTTGACGCGGTAGCGGATGTTGTGCGGGCTTGCAAATGAGCCTGAATATCAGTAATTTTCGCAATTCGCTTGAAAACCACCCCTCGGTTTCAATCAGCACCATTGTTAAGGAATTGTCATGAAGCGGACTTTCCAGCCCAGCATCATTCACCGCAAGCGCACCCACGGCTTTCGCGCCCGCATGGCCACCAAGGGCGGCCGCCTGGTTCTGAAAGCGCGCCGCGCCAAGGGCCGCGCCCGGCTGACGCCCTGACGCCGTGGCCGATGGCGCGCGCTTTCCGCGCCGCGCCCGGCTGACCGGCCGGAATGCCTTCACCCATGTTTTCGCCCAGCCGGTCAAATCCAGCGACCGCCATTTCACTGTCCTCGCCCGCCCCAATGCCCTCGGCTACCCTCGCCTTGGTCTGGCCATTTCCCGCAAGGTCGCCAAATCCGCCGTGGCGCGCAACCGGCTCAAGCGAATCGCCCGCGA
>JBDHRD010000002.1:0-52467 GCA_039807425.1 Candidatus Contendibacter sp.
CGATGATAGCGCACCAGCAGCGCCAGATTCTCGAACACGCTCCAGGCCGGCACCAGTCCCGGTTGCTCCAACACCACGCCGATCTGACGGTGCAACCGCGCGCGGGCGCGCAACCCCAACCGCGCGACGTCAAGTCCAAACAATTCCAGACGGCCCGCTTCCGGCTCGACCAAGCCAGCCAGGCTGTGAATCAGCTCGCGCCGGCCCGAATCCACCGCGCCTACCAGCATCCACAGTTCGCCGGGCATCACCCGAAAATCGAATGGCTTCGGCGCCGACTGCCGATCCAGCACCCATCCCCTCGCGTGCAAGACCGCCTCAGCCATAACGCACCAGCGAAAACAGCAAAGCGATGATCAGACAACCCACGAACGAGCGCGCGAACGCGCCGGGCAAGGTTCGCGGAATATCCACGTAGGCGCCGACCCGAAAAGCGCTCGAAGTTTGCACCAGAATGACATGAAGCGCCTGCATGACCACCATCGCGCCGGTCAGGGTCAGCGACCCACGACTTAGACCCGTCAAGCATACCCGGAAGAATACTGTCGGCGGCACTTGCTGATAGAGGCTCAGCATCGCTGCCGCTCCGACCGTCACGCCGATATTCAGCCAGAGCACTAGAATCGGCAGCGACAGCGCCATGCCGATCAGGCGAGGCAACACGAAAAAGCTGTAGGGATTGACACCCATTGCCGACAGGTGGTCGATTGCCTGGTTTGCCCGGAGTTCGCCCAGCTCCGCCGTAATAGCCGCGCCCGACAACCCCGCCACGAACAATGTGGCCAGAATGGGGCTAAACTGATGGTACATCATGATATTCATGATGCGGCCCAACAGATGGGGATCCTCGATCCGAAACACGATGAGTGGAAAAGCCGTCAACACGCCGAGGATCAAGCCCACCACCGTCAGAAGAGAGGCCTGCCGCGCTGCTGTAAAATAAATCTGTTGCCAGACATGCCGGATCAGGAAAGGCCATTCGCCCCGCGGCATCGAGCCGGCGCTCATCAATACAACCGCCAGAAAATCCAGTTCCTCCAGCACCCCCCTTAACATCCGGATGGCAGTCTGGCTCAGGGACTCGATGCTCCACCACCCGCGGGCTGGTGTAGTTGCGGTCACGACTTATCCACTCGGGTGGCGCGAGATACCAGACCTAGGGCAACTCCCGAACCAGGCGGAAACCCAGGAAATATTCCTGGAAATCGGGCCGGCTGCGATGCCGGTCAGCCAGTCGGGCGTTACGCGGCTCATCGTTCCAGGAGCCGCCGCGCACCACGAACTGCCGGTCCTCGGCCGGCTCCTCGCACCGCTGGACTGGCGCCGGCTTTTCCTTGTCGTAAAGCGAACAGGTCCACTCCAGCACGTTACCGAGTACGTCGTGCAGGCCAAAATCGTTGTCGTGGTAACTGCCGGCCGGCGCCGTGTACACTTGGCCATCGCGGCAGTTCATCACCGCCCAGCCCACGAACACCTGCTTGCCGTCCAGATCGGCAGCATTGGCGTAGGCGCAGCCTTGATTGGGATCGTCGCCCCAGTAACGGCTGGCCGCTACCCCAGCGCGCGCCGCGTACTCCCACTCCGCCTCGGTCGGCAAGCGATAGCGGGCGCCCGTCTGCTTCGACAGCCAGTCCGCATAGGCCACCGCATCGTACCAGGTAACATTGATGACCGGCCGTCGGCCTCGACCCCAGCCCTGGTCGTTGGGCAACGCCCGCCCGGTCGCCGTCGCGAACCGGTCGTATTCGTGGAACATCACTTCGTACTTGCCGATGGCGAACGACTGCTCGATCCGCACCGAACGGGAAGCTTCATCGCTGTAACGACCCTTCTCGTAGGGTGGAGAACCCATCAGGAATCCACCGGCAGGAACCGTCACCATCTCCGGACCTTGCGAACCGTCGCTCAGCCGGTCGCGTCGAACCGGATTGGGTGGCGCCAGCCGGGCCAGCGCGGCCTCGGCCTCGGTGCGATGGCTGCACCCCGGCGCACACCGTTCGAGATAAGTCCAGTAAGCGCGGCGGCTGTTGGCCCGGCGGGCGACAGCGAACGCTTCGGCATTCAGTTGCCGGGTCCGCACCTCGATCTCGGCCTGCTCCAGGGCTTGGTTGAGCCGCGCCAGCTCGAGTTGCTTCGGTTGAACCGACTCAGCCTTTTTCAACCAGTTCCGGACATTGGCCAGATCGCCCTGGTTCAGGCTCGCCTGCGCCAGCGCCGCCCAGCCGAGAGCGAGGCGGCGCCGGCCTGCGCCGATCAATGGATCGTCGGGCGCCAGCGCCGCTAGCGCCTCCAATCGGGATAGGGCCACATCACCCTGGTCGCTGCGGCCCTCCCGTTCCAGCGCACGCACCGATTCTTCAAAATCCCCCTTGATTTTGCTGATTTTTTCCTGGGTTTCCAGACGTGCGACAGCAGCTCGCACTTCCTTTTCGTAACCACAGCGCGGGCAATGCTGCAAATAGAGCCGGTACGCCGGCAACGCATCCATCCGCTTGGCGGATTCGAAAGCAAGCCGATCCCTCTCGCGTTCCGCATCCCGTGCGGACACATTCAAACCCGCAGCCGGGGTGGTCGTCTCGGGAACAGCATCGCCGACCGCCGGGCGATCCGGCTCCAAAACCCCATCATGGCGCCCGACCAGTCCGTAACCCCCCAGGACCACCGCCAGACCCAATCCAGCCGCCACAAAACCCCGCCGTCTCCAACCTGAAGCGCGCCGGTATCCGTTCACCATGGCCGGCCGTTGCGCGGCTTCCAGGTCGCTCAGGAATCTGCCGGCGTCGGTCGGACACAGTTCGCTGGGATAGGCCAGCCCTCGCCGCAACGCCCGCCACGCCTCATCCGCCAACCCGATCGGGCGCGGCACGATGTTGGGTTGCTCGCTCTGGCCGTCATAGGCGCTCCGTCCGGTCAGCAACTGGTAAACCAGTAGTGCCAACGCAAACACGTCGCGGCGGAAGGTGATTTCGGCGGCCACTGACTCCACCGGCCTGTCCGTCGCCGCGGAGAATGCGCCCGCGCTAAACAATACGCTGCGCGGTTCCCGTGGTTCGGTGGCCAAGCCGAATCCCAACAGTTTGACGGTCCCCTCCCCAGTGACGAAAACCATGTCGGCATCGAGATGCTGGTGGGCAAGTCGGCATTCGCGACGGCCATAATCCAGAGCGGCGGCAACAGGTCGCAACCACTCCAACACGGTTTCAAACGGAAATCCGCTGCGGCCCTGCTCGGCCAGCAGTTGCGTCAGGCTGCGACCATGTTGGTGATCGACGTATTCCATCTCAACGAACGGCCAGCCGTCGGCGCCATGCCACCAGCCATACGCGCGGGCGATATGGGGATGGTCCAGCTTCAGAGCTAGTTCCACGCGCGCCTTGACCCGGGTCAAGTAGCTGCGCAGGCTGATCAAATCGGCCCGCAGCGTTCGGTCATCGCGGCTGGCCTCCCGGGCGCTGGCAGTGGGCGACACAAAAACCTTGATGGCGCGGAATTCTTCCGATGCACCTTCATTCGCTTTCGGAGCCGAGGTCACTATCCGCGTTAGCCAGATTTGCCCTCGACCGCCCAGTTCGGTCAACAGGCGAAACCGGCGCTGAACCGGCCCGATCACCATCCCGGCAGCCAGGGTTTCGTAACCACCTGCCAAAACCGCCAGATCGGTCTCCAGATGGGAAAATCCCGTGGCGTCCGACGCCGGGGGAGACTGACCCTCTGCGCCTGCGCCGGTCGAGTCTGGCGCAGGCTCCTCATGATGCATCGGCCCTGACTCGGCCGGCTGGCCGGGGGCGTGCGCTCTCGCCGATGATTCAGGACGCTTTTCGAGATCCATAAGCCTTGAATTCGCCAGATGGCTCCAAAAATGGGTTGGATAGCGCGATGCGTAGTTGCATTATGACTTAGTCTAACATGACGATGAGCCGCCGGAGCCGGGGTAATGCCCGCGGGCAGCCTCGGACTCCCCGCTCCGGTTCTCGTCCTACTACAATGCAACCGACTTCTATTCGCTACTATCGCCATGAACATCACGGACGCTCCCGACTCCATGCTGTCCCGATCCGAGCAGCCTCTGGAAATCGCCGTGCGCTCGTTACGCTCGCCCACCGGGCATGGACGCTCGGAAAATCAGGACAATTACCTCATCATTGATGGGCAGGGTCAGGCCCACATGCTGTGGCGCGAGCGGGAAACCACGCTACGTTTGCCCGATTGGCTGCCCGGCCACCGGCGGCTGGCCATACTGGACGGCATGGGCGGCCATAGTCATGGCCGGGAAGTGGCCGAAAAAACCGTCGAGGGCCTCCTCGATCTTCCGGCCGCCACGAATCTGGCCTCGATTATTCGCGAGCTGGACGCTTTGCACCGCCGATTGCACCGGCAATTCCAGACGGCCGGACTGGAAACCGGCTGTACCCTGATTCTGCTCGAAATTCCTCCCGTTGGCCCCGCCCTGCTGTTCCACGTCGGCGATTCACGGATCTACGCGGTGAACGCGCGGCGGGTTCAATGTCTGACCGTGGACCACGTGCCCACCACCCACATGGCGATGCTCGGCCTGGTGGATGGCGCGCAATGGATGCAACGGGTTCATATCCAGGCCAATTCCCAGATCAGCCAAGCCTTCGTATTGGGCAGCACCCTGGGCGCTCCCCAACTCTACCCCGAAATCATCGCCGAGGAGTTGTTCGAGCTGCATGAGGGCAATCTGCCACTATTCTTGCGCGGTCTGGGCGACCGCCGCACCCTGAATCTGGAACCAGGCTGGGTCTACCTGCTCGCCAGTGACGGTCTATGGCACCTTAGCGATCCACAGGCGTTCATCCAGCGCTGGCCAGCCCTGGTGGGGCAACCGGAGCGCCCGCTCGGAGAACTGGCGGACGCGCTGCTGGCCGAACTGGCCGAGGACATTCGCCGGCAACACAGCCAGCCGGATGATAATTGCACATTCATTCTCGCGCGCCGCCCCGGCGGAGTTGAGGACTGATCGCTGGAGAACGTCCCGTGAAGATTCGACACATTCTGCTGGCCGGGCTGGCCGGGCTGGCGATCGCCTTCATGCAACCGCTGGTCACCTTTCTGGGTGGATTGACCCTGCTGCTGGGGGTTGGGGTGCTGATCTTCCGGGATTTAACGCCAGCCGGGCAGGATGCGGTGGAACGTCGCGTGCTAGGCTGGCTGCGGCGGGCGCGACCCGGATCCGCGACCCGATCTGACCCGCCAGCGGTCTCATCCCACCGGCTGCCGGCCGTACTAGTGGAATCGGGTCCGTCCAGCGAACGGCCGTCCCGCCGCAGCCGGACCCGAGCCGCGCCACCGCCCCCGCCACCGGCAAACCCAACCGGCAATGTGGAACCGCCGCCGGTTCCTTAACCACGCATAAATTTGTCATTCAACCTGTACGTGCGGAAACCAAACCGCCGGTCGTTACGGGAACGCCCGGCGCTCGCGGGGAATCGGCAAAATGGAGGGAACGGCTTCAGGCCTGCTCCCGCGCCCGCGTTTTACGCAGGATGGCGTAAATCTCGTCCTTCAGGTGCAGGCGTTGTTTTTTAAGGGTCTCGGTATACATATCCGAAGGCGTCTCGATCTGGAGTTCGATGCGCTCCACTTCATCGTTGACCACATGGTAGTCGTCATACAGATGCGCGAATCTGGGATCGGCGGCTTTCAATTCAGCGATGCGGTCCCGGTACTCGGGAAACTCATGGAACAGATCGTGGCTCTCTCCAAGCATCGGGTGGTCCCCCTATCAGGATTCTGTTGCAGGCAGATGGCTGTTATGTGAGTTTTCAGTATATCAAGCCCCCGCCGCCATCGTCAGGCGGCTTCCGCAACCCAACGACCGCGTCGAATTCTGCTATAATTCATAACATCATGAATTAACTGGAGGAAATGACCTGATGAACCACCCATCCATCCCGGTGACCCTGCTGCTGCTGGGCGCGCTCCCGGTGTTCGCCGGCGGCCTGAGCGCCTGCAACACGGTCAAGGGGGCCGGTCAGGACCTCAAGTCCGCCGGCCAGGCCATCGAACGCAAGGCCGAAGAGAAAAAACATTACTGAATCCGTCCGATCCAACGGGCCGAAGCGGCGCCGGTGGGTCCCTGCCCGCCGCTCCAGCCCGCCACCTGCCGTCAATCCTCGTCGCGGCAGAAACGGATCAGGCCCAGGGTCGAGGCATCGTGCCCGCTGGCGGGCCGCTCCCCCTTCAGTTCCGGAAGAATGGCGTTGGCCAGTTGCTTGCCCAGTTCCACGCCCCACTGATCGAAGGAATTGATATTCCAGATCACGCCCTGGACGAACACCTTGTGCTCGTATAATGCGATCAGCGACCCCAGCGTCCGGGGGGTCAGGCGGCGGTAGAACAGGCTGGTACTGGGCCGGTTGCCGGGGAAGACTTTGTAGGGCAGCAATTTTTCCAGCGCCTCGCCGCTCATCCCCTGCTTCTCCAACTCAGAGCGGGCCTGCGCCTCGGTCTTGCCGACCATGAACGCCTCGGCCTGGGCCAGGCAGTTGGCCAGCAGGATCGGATGATGCTCGCCGATCGGGTTTGGGCTGTGCGCCGGAGCCAGGAAATCCGCCGGCACCAGATGAGTGCCCTGATGTAGCAGTTGGTAGTAAGCATGCTGGCCGTTGTTGCCCAGGCTGCCCCACAGAATCGGACCCGTGTTAACCCGAACCTGTTGGCCCTCGCGGTCGATGGTCTTGCCGTTGCTCTCCATGTCCAGTTGTTGCAGATAATCGGGCAACGAGCGCAGATAATCGTCGTAAACCAGCATCACGTGGCTGTCGGCGCCGAAGAAATCGATGTACCAGACTCCCAGCAGCCCCAGAATCAACGGCAGATTTTCCTCCAGCGGTGCGGTGCGGAAATGCTCGTCCATGGCGTGCGCGCCGTCCAGCAATTCCGTGAAACGATCCATGCCGAGATAGACCACGATGGGCAGGCCGATGGCCGACCACAGCGAGTAGCGCCCGCCGACCCAGTCCCAGAATTCAAACATGTTGGCGGTGTCGATGCCGAACTTGCGCACGCCCTCGACGTTGGTGGATACCGCAACAAAGTGCTTGGCCACCGCCGCCTCGTCACCCAGTTCCTTGATCAGCCAGGCCCGGGCCGTGTGGGCGTTGGTCATGGTTTCCTGGGTGGTGAAAGTCTTGGAGGCGATGATGAACAAGGTGCTTTCCGGGTCGCACTCGGCCAGCACGTGGCTGATATGGGCGCCATCCACGTTGGAGACGAAGTGCATCCGCAGGGTGGAATCACCGTAGGGCTCCAGCGCCTCACAGATCATCTTTGGTCCCAGGTCGGAGCCACCGATGCCGATGTTGACCACGTCGCGAATGCGCTTGCCGGTGTGGCCGCGCCATTTGCCGCGCCGGATCTGGTCGGCGAACTTGCGCATGTGCTCCAGCACCGCGTTCACGCCCGGCATGACGTTCTCGCCGTCGACGAGGATTGGTCGGTCACTCCGGTTGCGTAGTGCGACGTGCAACACCGAACGGCGCTCGGTGTGGTTGATCATCTCCCCGTCGAACATCCGCGCGATCCAGGCCGGCAATTGCGCCTGGCGGGCCAGTTCGATCAACAGGCCGAGGGTTTCCCCGGTGACGCGGTGCTTGGAAAAATCCACCAGCAGATCGCCGAACCGCCGGGAGAATCGGTTGAAACGCTCGGGATCGGCGGCGAACAAGTCGCGCAGGTGCAGGTCGGCGATGGCGGCGTGATGGGCTTGCAATTCTTGCCAGACCGGCAGGTCGCTGGGAACGGACATGGACAGCTTCCTTATGAGAGGGTTGAAGGTCTGTGGGTCCTGCTTCACCAGGCTTGCGGCCAGCGCCACCGCGCCACCGCCCGCGAGCGGGACCCTGGCGCAACTATAGTTTCCGCTGGGGTTTCTGTCGAATATCCGCTGTAGGGAACCGCGCACCCCATCGAAGCCGGGCTGAATCTGCTCATCTCACCGAACGGAAGGCCAAGCTGGGCTAGCCCTCTCAACGGTAACAAGCCCACAATTTAACTTACCCTTGAGCCTTACCGGAGGTCGCCATGTCAACCACGGTCACCCTATCCACCTTGGCACCTATCAGTGATGCCGAATGGAGAAAAATAGCCGGTCATACCGGCATGGATGGCCGGTATCCAGAACACAGGGATGTGATCCGGTGCCGCCCTCCATGGCGACTGGGTTCCGGCCATCCATGCCGGAACGACGGGGATGGTTAAACTGACAGGTGATGAGCCCTATCCACCAAGGGCCAGGGTCTCCTCACCGATAGCCGACAATCCGCACCTCGCTGTTCCAATCGCCAAAGAACGGCTCGCCGTCCGCTTGCAGGATCAATTCCCGATTTCTCGGCATCGGTAGCCAGACGTTGTCGGAGTTGTAGGCCCAACCCGGCTGCGGTTGACCGACCGCGTACAAATAGAAAGCCGGTTCCTGACCATTTTCCAGCCGCGTCGCGATGCGAAAGCGGTGCGCCCCCCCCTTGACGTACCCGGTCGCCACCCGCGCGTACACTAGAATTTCCCGCGCCGCGTCGGGAACCACCGCCGGAATCAGCAATGTTACCTGCTTGCCGCCGCCCTCGGGCAATTCGCCCAGCGCCGCGTCGACCGGCTGATAAGCCATGCTGGGTGCGGCGGTGCTGGCGGCCGCCTCCCGCCGCGCTTCCGGGGCCGGGGACGGCGCTTCCACCTTGCGCCGCAGCAGACTCGCTACCGCCGCCTGCGACGTCTTAAGCTCCTGCCGGATTCCCGCCAGCGCCTTTTCGAGCGCCGTCGTCCGTGTCTGGCGCGCATCCCGCTCGGCGGCGAGGGCCTGCTCCAAGGCGTCCAGCCGCGCGGCCAGTCCCGCGAACCGGGCTTCCAACGCCGCCACGGGGTCCGGCGGCAATGTCGTCGGCTCCGTGGCCTGCGTCCATTCCGCGCATCCCGCCAGCAGCGCCGCGCCCAAAAATCTTACCCACCGTTGCGTCGCCCTCATCGCCATACCCTGGTTTATCTCTCGAAACGCCGCGCATTATACCGACCATCCGCAACCGCGGCGGATAGACTATAGTCAACGGGCTCGCTCTCGCGCCGCCCTGGAGAACCCCTGGCATGAACGAACTTGACCTTCCCCGACAAACCCCGTTCGATGCGGATTTCAACGGCGCCGAATTCGCCGACAACCCCGAGCCGCGCTGCCCCTGTGTGCTGCTGCTGGACAATTCCTGGTCCATGAACGGCACGCCCATTGCCGAACTCAACGCGGGGCTGGCCACCTTCAAGGAGGAACTGATGGCCGACAGCCTGGCCGCCAAGCGGGTCGAGATCGCCATCGTCAGCTTTGGCCCGGTCGAGGTGGTCAGCGAGTTCCAGACCGCCGAGCAGTTCGCCCCGCCCCACTTGAGCGCCAACAAGGATACGCCCATGGGCCAGGCGATCACCCGGGGGCTGGAACTGCTGAGCCAGCGCAAGGCGCTGTACCGGGAGCACGGCATTCCCTTTTTTCGGCCCTGGGTGTTCCTGATCACCGACGGTAGCCCCACCGACGACTGGCAGGCCGCCGCGCTCGAAGTCCGCAAGGGCGAGGAAAGCCGCGCTTTCGCCTTCTTCGCGGTTGGGGTGGAGGGCGCCAATCTGGATATTTTGCAGCGCATTTCCCTGCGCCAGCCGCTGCGGCTGAAAGAATTGCGCTTCCACGAGTTATTCCAGTGGCTATCAAATTCGATGCGTTCGGTGTCGCGCTCGACGCCGGGTACGGAGGTGCCGCTGAGCAATCCCGTCAGTCCGGACGGCTGGGCCTCGGTATGAAGGAAACGGGCGACTGGCGCTATGTGTACGCCAGCGTCCCCGGCGTGGCCCATCGCGCCGGCGGCGCCGAATGTCAGGACGCCTGCGCGGTCCGGCAGATGGAGACTCCCGACGGGAAGACGGTGCTGGTGCTAGCCACCGCTGATGGGGCGGGCAGCGCCGCCGGGGCGCGCGTCGGCGCGGAACTGGCCTGTCAAACTTTCCTGACCGAATGCGCGGCCGGGCTGGCGCAAACCCCCGTGGCCGACTGGACGCGGGCAGCCGCCGAAACGCTGGTCGAGCGCGTCCAAGCCGCCCTGAACCAGCAGGCGGTCAAGGCTGGACTGCCCGTCCGGGAATTCGCCTGTACCCTGCTTGGCGCGGTGCTGGCCGACGAACGCGCGCTGTTCCTGCAAATCGGCGACGGCGCCATCGTGATCGGGACCAGGGACGATTACTGGCCGGTATTCTGGCCACAGGCCGGCGATTACGCCAACGAAACCTACTTCCTCACCGACGTCGGCGCCACCGCCCGGCTGGACTTTGCTACCTCGGTCGAACCGGTCGCCGAAATCGCCCTGCTGACCGACGGCCTGCAGGCGCTGGCGCTGCACTATCAAACCCGGCAGGCTCACGGGCCGTTCTTCCGGCCATTGTTCCAACGCCTGCGCACGGCTTTGGAGCCGGGCTGTCCAGCCGACTTGCAGACCGCACTGGAACGCTTTCTGGACGCGCCGGCCCTCAACCAGCGCACCCACGACGACAAGACCCTGATTCTGGCCACCCGGCTTCCCGCGCCGACCGCCGAATCTGCCGAACCCGCCGGGAACGCCGCCCCTGCCGATCCGTCCGGCTACCCCGCTCCCGTTCCGGCCGCCGTCCAGGAGGACCGCGGTGACGCGGCTGTATAACGGCGCGGGCCAACCCCTCGAACTGGGGCCATCGTTGGGGCGTGGCGGCGAGGGTTCGGTCCACGAAATCGCCGGCCGGCCTGGTTTCGTCGCCAAGGTCTACCACCAGCCCATCGGTGGCGACAAGGCGCTCAAGCTGGACAGCATGGCCCGGCAGGCGCATCCTGGCCTGCTGGAAATCGCCGCCTGGCCGGTGGACGTGCTGCGCGTTCGCCCCGATGCACCGGTACAGGGCTTCGTCATGCCCAAGGTCAACGGCTACCGCGAAATTCACAGCCTCTACGGTCCCTCGCATCGCAAGAAGGCGTTCCCGCAGGCCGACTGGTCGTTTCTGGTCCACGCCGCCCGCAACCTGGCCAGCGCCTTCGAGGCGATTCACGCCCGCGGCCACGTCATCGGCGATGTCAATCCCGGCAACGTGGTGGTCTCGCTCCAGGCGCTGGTCAAGCTGATCGATTGCGACTCGTTCCAGATCAGCGCCGGCGGACGGCTGTTTCCCTGCGATGTCGGCGTGCCGCAGTTCACTGCCCCGGAATTGCAGGGCCAGTCATTTCACGGGCTGCGGCGTACCCCCGATCACGACGCCTTCGGCCTGGCCCTGCTATGCTTTCACCTGCTGTTCATGGGCCGTCACCCATTCGCCGGCCGCTACCGGGGCAAGGGCGACATGCCCATCGAGCGCGCCATCCGCGAATACCGCTTCGCCTTCGGCCGCCACGCCCACACCCGGCAGATGGAACCGCCGCCGCATACCCTGCCGTTTTCCACCCTGCCGGCCATGGTGGCCGACCTGTTCGAGCGCGCCTTCGCCCCGCCCAAACTGGCCCAGGGCCGCCCCGGCGCCCACGATTGGTTGCGGGCGCTGGAGCAACTCGGCGCCGACCTGCGCGCCTGCAGCCGCAACAGCACTCACAAATATCCGCGCAACCTGCCGGATTGCCCGTGGTGCGCCCTGGAACAGGCCAGTGGGACCGCGTTTTTCCTGCTCTCGGAACGCTTCGCGGCGGCTGACCTGGTCGTCGCCGGCTTGCCCGATTTCGACCTGGAGCGGGTCTGGAGCCGGATCCAGGCCACCGTACCGCCCGGCGACGAAGCGATGCCCGCGCCCAGGCCGCGCACGCCCATCGTCCCAACTCCACTCCCGGATGCGCTGCGGCGGGTCCAGCGCGACAACGCGATCAAGGCAGCGGCCATTGCTGGCGCGGTGCTGACCGCGACTCTCATTCAGTGGCAACTCGTTTGGCTATGGTTGCCGCTGGCAGCCGCGGGCTGGTCGCTGCTGCGGGACGGCGCGGTCCACCGCGAGGTTCAGCGGCGCCGGCTGGCGCTGTTCGCGGCCCGCCAGGAATTGATGGAACTGCGCGCCGCCTGGAGCCAGCGCGCCACCGGACAACCCTTCACTGCCCGGTTGCAGGCCCTGAAAACCCTGTGCGACCGATATCGCAATCTGGCGACCGAATTGCAACGGGACGTACAACGGTTGGAAACCAACCAGCGCCAGATTCAGTTACGGGCATTCCTGGAAAGCTACTTCATCGACGCGGCTCAGATCCCCGGCATTCTCACCACCGACCGGATGGCGCTGGCTTCCTACGGTATCGAAACCGCCGCCGATGTCACCGCCGAGGCGCTGAAAGTCGTACCCGGCTTCGGCCAGCGGCTGGGTCGCCAGCGGGCGGCGACGCTACTCGCCTGGCGCCAAGCCTTGGAACAGCGGTTTCGCTACGACCCACGCCAAGGAGTTGATCCCGCTACCGCCACCCGCTTGCGCCAGCAATATGCTCAGGAACGGTCGCGGATCGAACGGGAACTGCTGGCGGGACCCGACGAACTGGCTAAAATCAAGGCGGAAGTTCTCAAACAGCGCGCCCAGCTCAATATCGCCCTGATGCATCAGGCGATGCGGGAAGCGCAGGCCCAGGCCGATCTGCGGGTGTTTCCGCTGGGTCTGGACGCCCTCTCGCGGCGCCGTCGCGGTTAGACGGCCCGCGGTAGCTGGAGCATGGCCATGGGTAGACGCAATGAACACACGCGCGAGGAACTCCGGGAAATCGCGCTGCAAGCCGCCGAGCATTTGGTCGCCGAACACGGCTTGGCCGGCCTGAGCACCCGCAAGGTAGTCGGCCGCATCGGCTACACGGTCGGCAGTCTGTACATGGTGTTCCGCAATCTGGACGATCTGATCGCCCAGATGAACGAGCGAACGCTGGAAACCCTGCAAGCCCGTTTGATCGCCGCCATCGCCGACCGGCCACCACCTGCCGCCGCAATTCGGACGCTGGCGCAGGTCTACATCACCTTCGCTCTTGCCGAAACCCACCGCTGGCTGGCCATCTACCAACACCGAATGCCGGAGGGCCAGCCCCTGCCTGAGTCCTTTACCGATAAGGTAACCGGCATGTTCGAACTGGTGCAGCAACAACTGGCGCTGCTTTGTCCCCAACGCTCTCCCGGCGAGATCGCCTCGGCTGCCCGCGCGCTGTGGAGCGGGGTTCACGGCATCTGCATCCTGGGCTTCGATCAGAAACTGGAAATGGTGGGTGGGCGGCCAATCCAGGAAGTGACCGGCTCGTTGCTGGATCACTATCTCGCTGGATTCACCCAACCCTAAAGGCCATATCCCGACGCCTGGCGCGCCAAAAACCGGGAACGACCTCCGGCGCCGAGTAGCCACGTATTGAATAAGCGATTGAAAAAATAGCATCATAGTCAGAGTCAGCCATCACGACCGGGAAAAACAATGCCAAAACTCATCGCTGAAACCCTGACCGTGCTAGCTCTCACCTCCACCTTGGGAGCCTGCGCCTGGCTGCCATCCGTGGGCACCGATAACGTGACCGACGCCAACAAGGCGGTCGACGCTGCCTACGTAGACTACTGGCAAACCCGCGATCCGTCCGAGTATCGCTCGCAGACGACTAGCGCCGCGAAACCGCAAGCCGCGACGCCATCCCGGGATGTCGTGGTGGTCCGCCATCCCGCCACTCCCGCGAAAATCGAAAGAAACCCCGAGCCCCGGATTGTGGCGATCATCCCGGCACAGGGGAAATCCACCATCCAACCTGCCGGAATCCTGGCGGCGAAGAAACCCGAAGGAATCGCCGCCTCAATGGCCAACCCTTCCAAGCCGTCGGCCAAGACCCAGCGAACCGCCGCCCTGGTTGGCCCGAAAAGCAAGAACAAGCTGGCCCCCGTCAGCAAAGACCTTTGGGGCCGGATGCGAGGGCAGTTGGCGCTGGCCGACGTGGAACACCCCCGAATCGCCGAACGGATTGACTACCTGAAACGCAATCCCGGCTATCTGAATCTGTTCGTGGAGCGTGCCCAACCGTACCTGTACTACATCGTCGAACACATCGACCGGAGCCGGCTGCCGATGGACCTGGCACTGGTGCCGATGGTGGAAAGCGCGTTCGAACCGACCGCCGTTTCCCCCAAGGAGGCCGCCGGTCTCTGGCAAATCATCCCAACCACGGGACAGGAATGGGGGCTGACGCTGGCCGAGGGCTACGACGGCCGTCTCGATATTCACACTTCGACCGATGTTGCCCTGCGCTATCTGCGCTACTTGAACAAGTCGTTTGACGGCGACTGGCTGCTGGCGCTGGCAGCGTACAACGCCGGCCCGGGCGCCGTGCAAGAAGCGATCAAGGCCCATGCCGCTGAACCACCTCCAGCGGCCATCGTGGAAACGCACCCTGCTGTGGTCCACGCCCTGGCGCTGGCGGCGCTTGTCCGGCCGGTCGCCGCTCCCGTGGCCCCGCCGCAGCCGCAATCGCTGTTCTGGAGCCTGAAGCTGCCCAAGGAAACCCAGGATTACGTGCCCCGGATCGTGGCGCTGGCGCATGTCATCGCCAACCCGCACGCGCAGGGCCTGAAACTCCAGCCCATCGCCAATCAACCCTATCTGTACCGGGTCGACCTCACGCCCGAGATCAAGGTGTTCGATAGTGTCGCGGCCGCCGGCATCCCCGTCGAGGAATTTTCCCGCTTCAACCCCGGCTTCAAACCGGGCATCGAGCCGCCGGCCTCCGCCTACAAGCTGTTGTTGCCCCGCGAGCAGGCCCAAAATCTGGTGGCGAACACACCGGGGGCTCGCCTGCTGGCTCCCAGCAGGCACACCGTCCAAAAAGGTGAAACCCTGGACATGATTGCCAAACGCCACGGCGTCCATTCCCAACAATTGGCGCAGTGGAATGGCCTGAACGGCAAGGATCGTTTGAAAGCCGGTCAACAGCTGGTCATCTATCCTTCCTCGTAAGCCGGATGGCGATCAGGGATCAGCAGCTCAATTATTCCCTCCATGCGGGGTGCCGGTATCGGGAGCGGACAGCGGTGGGATACGGAACGGATGGGCTGCCTTGAATTCCCTGGCCCGCCGTTCTGCGTCCTCGATCTGGGTCGGGGTCATCTTTTTGGCGATGTCCTGCTTGGCCTGCGGGGCCTGGCTGTCGCCTTGGGTATCGGCCAGCGTATACCAGAAATAGGCCTGTGCATAATCCGGTTTTACACCCTGCCCTTGCTCGTACATGATGCCCAGATTGATCTGTGCCTGAGGCAGGCCCTGTTCCGCCGCCTTCTGGTACCACTGCATCGCCAGAGCGTTGTCCTGTGGTACGCCCTTACCCTGGTCGTACAGCACGCCCAGATTGAACTGGGCGACAGGAGAGCCCTTCTCCGCCAGGGGCCGGACGATGGCGACCTCGGCGGCATAATCGCCGCGCTCGTGGGCGCTCCTGGCCTGATCCCACTCGCCATCGGCCGCCCAGGCCGGGGGGCTCATCAGCAGGCTGCCCGCCAGTAGCAGGAAAAACCGGTTATGTTTATTCATAGCTGGATACTCGGTTGAAATGGATTGCGTGGTTATGAACTTGCCCAGTTTACCATTCCGCCACCGATCCCTGACTCTTCCTCCCTCCGCGCGAGAAAATTTCGGTTTAACTATGATTTAATGACGTGTGAGTCTTACCGGCAACCACAAAAAAATTCCTCCCCTAACTGGACGACGGCGCCGTGGCCTCATTACCTTTCAAGCCTCGCGACATCCCCAATCTGATCACCGGCCTGCGCATGCTGCTGGTAGCGCCGTTCCTGTGGCTACTGTTGGAGGAGCACTACGGAGGGGCGCTGGCGTTGTTCGTCGTCGCCGGCTTATCCGACGCCCTGGATGGTTTCCTGGCCAAATATTACGGCTGGACCAGCGAGCTGGGTGGCCTGCTCGATCCGATCGCCGACAAACTGCTGCTGATCGGGGCGATTCTGGCGCTGGGCTGGCTGGGCGAACTACCAGGCTGGCTGGTGGCGCTGGTGATCGCGCGGGATCTGGTCATCGTCGGCGGCGCGGTTGCCTATCACCTGCGGGTCGCGCGCTTCCACGCCGCGCCGCTCATGATCAGCAAGCTGAACACGCTGGTGCAACTGGCGCTGGTGTGTGCGGTGATCATCCATTACGGCCTGATTCCGCTGCCGGCCTGGCTGCTGACCGGCGGCATCGTTCTGACCGCCCTGACCACCGTCTGGAGCGGCGCGGCCTATGTCTGGCGCTGGGGGCGTCTGGCCCGGCGTCAGGCCCAAAGCCCGACCCAATCCTCCCCCGACGGCACGCCCTGAGCCTCCGAGCCAAAGGTATCTCCGATGGAACGCACATTCCGCATCCGCTTCTGGCTGATCTTCACAGCGGTTTTCATCGCCCTGTTGTACCTGCTGGCGCCGGTGCTGACACCCTTTTTAGCCGCTGTTCTGCTGGCCTATCTGGGTGATCCGCTGATCGACCGTTTGGAAGCGTGCAAGATCGCGCGGTCATGGGCGGTGACGCTGGTATTCGGCGCGATCCTCCTGGGGCTGTTGCTGCTATTGTTATTGCTGATTCCCATGTCGGCGCATCAGTTCAAGGTGCTGATGCAGAAGCTGCCGACCTATCTGGACTGGTTTCAGACCAGCGTCGTCCCTTGGCTGGGCGACACGCTGGGGATCGATCCGACGCTGTTCGATCTGAGCCATTTGCGCGACAGGCTACTGGCCTATGCGCGGGAGATCGGCAATCTGGCCAGTGGCCTGCTGGAATCGTTGCAGGCCTCGTCCACTGTGCTCTTGGCCTGGATCGCCAAGCTGGTGCTGATTCCGGTAGTGACCTTCTACCTGCTGCGCGACTGGGATCTGCTGGTGACCCGGATCCGCGAACTACTGCCACGCAGCATCGAACCGACCGTGAGCGAGTTGGCGCGGGAAGCAGACGAGGTGATCGGCGCGTTCCTGCGCGGCCAGTTCATCGTCATGGCGTCCCTGGGCGTCATCTATTCGGTGGGGCTGGCCATCGTTGGGCTGGATTTTTCCCTGTTGATCGGGATGCTGGCCGGTCTGGTCAGCTTCGTCCCCTATCTGGGCCTGATCGTCGGCATTCTCACCGCCAGCATCGCCGCCCTGCTGCAATTCCACAGTTTCCTGAGCCTGATTCCGGTCCTGATCGTGTTCGGGGCCGGCCAGTTTATCAGCGATTTTTTCCTGACCCCGGCGCTGGTCGGCGACCGCATCGGGCTCCATCCGGTAGCGGTCATGTTCGCCGTGCTGGCTGGCGGCCACCTGTTCGGCTTTTTTGGCATCTTGCTGGCGCTGCCGGTAGCGGCGGTCATCGCGGTGCTACTGCGCCACGCCCACGATGAGTACCTCAGGAGCAAGCTTTATCAGGGCTGAAGCCCTGCGCTCCTCATCTGGTCTATAGTTGATAAAGATCATTATCCGCCAACACGTACAGACCGTGCGCGGCAAGCAAGCGCGCGGCCTCAAGCGGGTCATCCACCTCCATGCACCAAACCGCCTGCTCGCCGGGCGCGATGACGAAGCCGTAAGCGTCCAGCACGTTGATCTGATGCACCGCCAGAATCTCCAGCAATTCGTGCAGGCCACCCGGCCGATCTTCAATGGCGATAGCCAGGACCGGCTTGAGCGCGGCGGCAAAACCCTGTTCCGCCAAAACCCGCTGGGCCAGGACCGGGTCATTGACCAACAGTTTCGCCACACCGTAATCGCGATGATCGGCGATCGCCATCGCCCGAATGTTGATCAGGCAATCGCGCAGAATGCCGGTAATGGCGTTCAGCCGCCCCGGCCGGTTGTCCACAAATACGCTTAGTTGCTCCGCCATGGCTCGCTCCCCCCGCCCGCTCAGAACGCAGGCCGCAAATCCACCACCCGTTTGGCCTTGCCCTCGGACACCGGCAAACTGCCCGGCTCGTGCAGCTCGACCACCGGCTTAACCAGAATAGCCGAACGCAGCGCCTCGCCGAGGCGCTCGCGCAGGTCGTCCAGGGTGCGCGGATCGCCGGTAAACAGCTTGGCGTAGATCTCGGTCTTGACCACCAGCCGGTCCAGTGAACCCCGTTTTTCCAGCTGAATCAGATAATTGGTCCCCACTTCCGGGGTCTTCATCAGTACGTCCTCGATCTGGGACGGGAACACGTTGACACCGTTGACGATCAACATGTCATCGCTGCGGCCCTTGAGCCGCGCCAGCCGTCGGTGGCCACGCCCACAGGGACAGTTGCCGCCAACCAGGTGGGACAAATCCCGGGTGCGATAGCGCAGCAGCGGCGTGGCCTGCCGCTGCAAAGTAGTCATGACAATTTCGCCGGTGTTGCCCTCGGGCAGCGGTTGCAAGGTCTGAGGATCGATGATCTCCAGAATGTAGGCGTCTTCCCACAGATGCAAGCCAGTCTGATGCACGCACTCGAACGCCACGCCAGGGCCGTTCATCTCGCTCAAACCGTAGGAGTTGTAGGCCTGGATGCCGAACAGCGCCTCGATCTTGCGGCGAGTCTCCTCCGAATGCGGTTCCGCGCCGATGAACGCCTTGCGCAGCTTCAACTGGTCCACGGTCACGCCCTCGCTGGCCAGCGCCGCGTGCAGGTGCAGCAGATAGCTGGGGGTGGCATGAACCACGGTGGTCTGGAAATTGCGCATCAATTGAATCTGGCGGCTGGTGTTGCCGGAACTGGCCGGAATCACCAGCATCCCCACTCGTTCCGCGCCGTAATGCAGGCCCAGTCCGCCGGTGAACATGCCGTAACTGGTCATGTTCTGGAACACGTCGTGGGCGGTGGCGCCAGCGGCGACGATGCAGCGGGCCATCAGTTCGGTCCAGTGGTCGATATCACGCCGGGTGTGATAGATCACTGTCGGCATCCCCGTGGTGCCACTGGACGTGTGCAGGCGCACCGCCTGCTCCAAATCCACGGCCAGCAGGCCATCGGGATAGGCCGCGCGCAGATCGTCCTTGGTGGTGTAGGGGAGGTTGCGCAGGTCGCGCAGGCTGCTCAGGTCCTCCGGGCGGGTCAGCCCGACCTCGGCCAGCCGCCGCCGGTAGAAGGGCGTCTTCAGCGCCCAGGCCACCGTCTGACGCAGGCTGGTGAACTGCGAGCGTTCCAGCGCCTCCCGCTCCATGAATTCAACCGCCGGATTCCAAACCGGTACGCTCATGCCTCTAGCCTTTCTTGCTCCGGATATAAAGGTGAAATGGTAACATGCCTGCCCTGCCTTGCCTCGATTGGGGTCCTGGAGTCTGGATGTCCCGCCTCATTCTGCTTATCGCCCTGATTCTGGGGCTACCCGTCAGTGCCTGCGTCGCCCGCGAATTTGCAGCGACCCCGATCTCGCTGGCCGATCAAATCAGCCTTGGTGATGCCTACGCTGGCATCCGACTGCTGGGCGCGCTGCGGATCACCAGAGCCGAGATCGATGGCTTGCGCCTGTGCGGCCTGTCCGGGCTGGCGTGGGATGAAGACGCTGGTCTGTTGTACGCCATTTCCGACGAAGGTCGCTTGTTTCACCTGCGGCCAGAATTCGACCGCCAGGGATTTCTGAGCGGGATACGCCCGATGGCGGCTTATCCATTACGCGATGCCGCCGGCATCCCGCTGCGCGCGCCCTTCGATGATTCCGAGGGCCTGGCGATTCGCAACGGCGAGAATGGCATTCCCGGCGACACCGAACTGCTGGTTTCGTTCGAAGTAAAATCGCGCGTGGTTCGCTACAGCCCCACCGGCCAATGGCGGGGCGAGGAAACGCTACCGGCCCTGCTGCGCGACATTCGTAACTATCGTGACTCCAATCAAGCGCTTGAATCCGTCACCATCGACTCGCGGTGGGGCGTGCTGGTCGGCTCCGAAACACCGCTGCGCAATGATCCCGCCCGTCAGGTGCGTATTTTCACCCGCAATGGGCTGTTCTGGAACTATCCACTCAGCCAGGCTCCCGGTAGCGCGCTGGTGGACATGGTCGCGCTGCCCGATGGCGGCTTGCTCACGCTGGAGCGCGCCTTCGTTGCTCCCCTGCGGCCCCTGATCATCAGTCTGCGCCGCACCGAACTACTGCCCCGGCCGGGAGCGGAGCCAACCTTGCTGAAAGTCGCCGACATGGCAGTGTTCGACAGTAGCCAGGGTTGGCTGCTGGACAATTTCGAGGGGCTGACCCGCCACCGCGGCCAGCGATTTTTCATGATCAGCGATGACAATTGCAATGCTTGGCAAACCACCCTGTTGGTGTATTTCGAACTGCGATCCGCCGCCACGCCCGCGACTCGCCAAGAACCTATCCGAAAACCAGGCTATTGATTGCAGGAGCGGGCTTGCTCGCGATAAGAGGATCTGCCATCGCGGCCAAGGCCACTTCTACATATAACATATTAGAGATGTTCCCAAATAATTTTCTGGCCTCTGGCATCTTGCGGAATGACAAAGCATAATAAAGTATAATAAAAATAATATGTTAGAGGATTTTTCATTTTCCCAGCGCAGGGGGGTTATGGCACTGGTTCAGTAAAATTTTCGTGATAACCGTTTGAATATAATAAATTATTCAGAGTTATCCACAGGTTCTTGTAAACAGCTGGGCTGGGGTCCAACCACGAAGATAACTAATTGATTTAAAATAGTTTTAAGCTAATTTTAGCTGCTCGGTAGGCTCAATCCCGTCCAGAGGAACCAACTCTAAATTAATAACAGTCTACTAACGAACTTTAATTTAATAATCAATATGTTGTATAATAACCTGACTGAACCAGCACTGCCAGTACACCACCAACGCCAAACACGCGGTCGAGTTACCCCGCGAAGCGGTGTTGAGCGCACCCGCTGCGTTGGGCGACATTGACCTGCGCGCCGACAACCCGGACTTCTTCTCCTGGACAGCCGAATTACGCATCGAACGCGACGGGGCGATGCACGGCCTGGCCGACTGGTTCGAGTGCAAACTGGCCAAAGGGGTGTGGATGACCAACTGGCCGCTGGCGGATCAGGCCATCCAACGTCCGCAGGCCTTTCTCCCCATCGCCGAGGCGATTCCGGTGCAAGCAAGGGATTCAGTCAAAGCCAGGGTCATGGCCCGGCCCGCCGATCACCTGATCGCCTGGGTCGTGGACTTTCCCGCCACCCTGCTGGCTATCGAGGAAAAGCCCCGGCTGGCTTCCCATTTCGATCAGGTGGCGACCCTGGCGAGTCAGTCGATTCATTACCGCCTCGATTACCCACGGCGGTTCGAGGATCTGGCGCGCGTGCGGGAAGCGATTGTGGAACACGCGCGGTCCAGGGATAGCGTATAAAGGCCATACTGATTTTTTGGAGATCGCTATGATGAATCTGGCCGTCCAAACCGCTTTCGATGCCGAGGCCTATCTGGCTTGGGAAGAGCGGCAAGTGGAAAAGCATGAATTTATCGCCGGCGCGGTATTCGCGATGGCGGGCGCGCGGCGCGAGCATGTGGTGGTGTCCCTGAATCTGGCCGCCGCTTTCAAGCAACGGCTGCGCGGCGGGTCCTGTCAGGCGTATGTCGCCGATTTGAAAGTACGAGTGGACGCGGCGGACGCTTTTTTCTACCCGGATGTCGTGGTCTCCTGCGACCCGCCCGATCACGCGGCCGACCAGTTCATCGCCCATCCGACCCTGATCGTGGAAGTGTTGTCGGAGTCCACCGCCGCCTTCGACCGTGGTAAGAAGTTCGCGGCCTACCGCACGCTGCCGTCGTTACGGGAATACGTGCTGGTGGATATCGAAACGCGCCGGCTGGAAACATTCCAACGTACTCCAGAGAACGACTGGTTATTGCACGAGTACCTTCCCGGTTGCGGGGAATGCGGTTTCCCGGCGTTGAACGGTTCGATTCCTTTTGACGAGGTCTTTGAGAATGTCGTGCCTCAAGCAGGCTAACTTGAAAATTCCCGATCAGGTGGTCACACGCCAAGTAGGCGACGAGACCGTCCTCCCCAATCTCGAATCCGGGACCTACTTCGGTCTTGATCCGGTGGGCAGCCGCTTCCTCGAACTGCTTCGGGTGGAAAGCGCGCTGGCGGCGGTCATCGCCCGGATGCTGGAGGAGTTCGACGTGACCGAAGCGCGACTGGAGGCCGATCTGCTACGGCTCTCGGAAGAGATGCTCGCCAGCGGCCTGCTCGAACCGGCGTGACGACCCCTCCAAACCCGTGAGAAACCGCCGATATCACCCCATGCCGTAATGCCGGAAGCGGTTGACAAGGATTAGGGTAGGGGTCAATATGCCGTGCTTAAATCCACTAATCAAAGATAAAAATTCTACGCGGTTTTACCCCGCACCGGCTCACGCAGCCGCTACGTCCCTGAATATGCGGGCTGTGTTGGGAGGGTCGAGACGCATCACGCCAAGACGCGCAAGGCTATTAGGCTTTCGCCATAACCAACCAGGCTACTCGAGAGGTCAACTCGATGGAAGATGTGGTCATCGTCGCCGCCGCCAGGACCGCGATCGGCAATTTTATGGGCTCCCTGGCGACGATCCCCGCCAATGTTCTGGGCGCCAAGGTCATCGAAGGTTTGCTGAAGAAATCCAGCGTCAAGCCCGAGCAGATCGACGAAGTGATCCTGGGGCAGGTTCTCACCGCGGGCACCGGCCAGAATCCCGCACGCACCGCCGCGCTGAACGCCGGGCTGCCTATCGAAGTCCCCTGTCTGAACATTAACAAGGTGTGCGGCAGCGGGCTGAAAGCGGTCCACCTGGCCTATCAATCCATCCGCGATGGCGACAACCACATCGTGATCGCCGGCGGCCAGGAAAACATGAGCCTGTCTCCGCATCTGCTGCTCGGTTCGCGGCGTGGCACCACTATGGGCGATGCCCGGCTGGTGGATTCGATGCTCAGCGAAGGATTGCAATGCGCCATCAACCATTATCACATGGGTATCACCGCCGAGAACATCGCCGCGCAATGGGCCATTTCCCGCGAGGAACAGGACGCCTTCGCCGCCGACTCGCAGGCCAAGGCCATCGCCGCGATCCAGGCGGGCAAGTTCAAGGATGAAATCGTTCCCATCGAAATCCCGCAGCGCAAGGGCGATCCGCTGGTGTTCGACACCGACGAATTCCCCCGGGCCGGCACCACCGCCGCCGCGCTGACCAAGCTCAAGCCGGCGTTCAAGAAGGACGGTACGGTGACAGCCGGCAACGCCTCTGGCATCAACGACGGCGCCGCCGCCGTACTGGTGATGGCCGCCAGTGTCGCCCGCAACCTGGGCCTCCAACCGCTGGCCCGCATCGCCGCCTACGCCAAGGCCGGGGTAGACCCAAAAATCATGGGCACCGGCCCAATTCCCGCCTCGCGCGCCTGCCTGAAGAAGACCGGATGGACTGTGGGTCAACTCGATCTGGTCGAGGCCAACGAAGCCTTCGCCGCTCAGGCAATTTCGGTTAACCGGGAAATGGGCTGGGACACCAGCAAGGTCAACGTTAACGGTGGCGCCATCGCCTTGGGCCACCCTATCGGCGCTTCCGGGTGCCGCGTCCTGGTGAGTCTGCTGCATGAAATGGTCCGCCGCAACGCCAAGAAAGGCCTGGCGACTCTGTGCATCGGTGGCGGCCAAGGCGTCGCGCTCGCCGTCGAGCGCGACTGAATTCAACTAACATCGCTAAAGGAGCGAATAGTATGCCAAAAGTTGCAGTCGTCACAGGTGGTATCGGCGGTCTGGGCACGGCCATGTGCAAGGCGCTGGTCGAACAAGGCCGCCGCGCCGTCGCGGTCGATTACAACGGCCTCAGCCAGGAAGCCGTGAACAAGTGGAAAGCCGACCGCAAGGCGGAAGGCCTCGACATCCCGGTCTATCTGGCCGATGTGACCAGCTTTGAATCCTGCGCCGAAGTCTGCAAGAAGATCGAAGCGGAAGTCGGCCCCATTGAAATCCTGGTCAACAACGCCGGCATCACCCGTGATGCCCTATTCCACAAGATGACGCCCGAGCAATGGGACGCGGTCCTCAAGACCAACCTGTACAGCCTCTTCAACATGACCAAGCAGGTCTATGAGGGGATGGTCGGGCGGGGCTGGGGTCGCATCATCAACATCGCGTCGGTGAATGGCCTCAGGGGCCAGGCTGGCCAGACCAACTATTCCGCCACCAAGGCCGCGGTTTACGGCTTCAACAAGGCGCTGGCCCAGGAATGCGTCAAAAAGGGCGTGACGGTCAACTCCATTTCGCCGGGCTATATCGGCACCGAAATGGTGCGGGCCATCCGCGAGGATATACTACAGAAGGTCATCGCCACCATTCCAGCGGCCCGCTTGGGCGAACCCTCTGAAATTGCGCGCACCGTCGCCTTCCTGGCCGCCGATGATGCCGGTTACATCACCGGCGAAGACATCACGGTCAACGGCGGTATCTACTACCACTAAGCCCTGAACCACGCGGCGTTGGTCCCCATGGACGGCGCCGCGTCGCTTTTTTTATATGCCTGCCATGAGCGAACCGCGCACCATCAAGAAATATCCAAATCGCCGGCTGTACGATACGGCTATCAGCAGCTACATCACTCTCGAGGATGTCAAGCAACTGGTGCTGGAGCGCGCCGAATTCCACGTCATCGACGCCCGAACCAACACCGACATCACGCGCGGAATCCTGCTGCAAATCATTAGCGAGCAGGAGGAACAGGGCAGTCCGATCTTCACCACTGACGTGCTGGCGCACATCATCCGGTTCTACGGCGATACGCTGCAAGGGATGATGGGCAACTATCTGGAAAAGAGCCTGCAAGCGTTCGTGGACCAGCAGCACCTGTTTCGGGAACAGATGCGCAGCTTCATGGGCATGGGCAAGAATCCGCTGGCGATGATGACCGAACTGGTCGAGCACAACCTGTCGCTATGGAAAAGCGTCAACGAGCGGCTGCAAAAGCCCTACTTCCCATTAGCGGGCAGCGAAGCCGCTCCACCGTCGCAACCCGCCGTCCAGATGAGCGACCCCTCCCCCCCCGCGACCGCGCCGGACAAAGCCGAAAAGGAACGAAAGGTCCGGAAGGACCGGGAAGCGTGATCCGGATTCGGGCGCTCACCGTTTACTGGCCCTTTCCTGTCCACGGAACCCGCGAAAGACACGGAAAAATCCCTGCGGATCAAGCTCTGGTATTACCGCTTCCTGACTTCGGTCCCTTCCGCGCCTTCCGCGCCTTCCGCGCCTTCCGCGCCTTCCGCAGACCAGAGGACGAGCGCGCCAGCAACCATGCCGTGATCGCCGGCGGCACTTCGCGCTGCGCCCGTCCGCTGACGTAGATTCCGATGTGTCCGCCCTTGAAGGACAGCTCCGAGTAGTCCCGGCTGCCGCAGCATTCCGCCAGCGCCCTGGACGCAGCCGGGGGCACCAGATGATCCTGAGTGGCGTAGACGTTCAGCACCGGCATGGTGACGTCGCGTAAATCCACCCGCTGCCCGCCGATCACCACTTCGCCCTTGACCAGCTTGTTCTGTTGAAAGAAATCCTTGGCGAACTGGCGGAACGCCTCGCCGGCCTGATCCGGGCTGTCGAAAATCCATTTCTCCATCCGCAGGAAGTTTTGCAGCGCTTGGACGTCGTCGAGGATATCCACCAGATCGACGTACTTCTGGCCAGCCAGTCGGAATGGGCTGAGCGACAGAAAGGTGAAGTTCAGCAGTTGCCCCGGCAGGTTGCCCAAAGTGTCCACCAGCAAATCCACGTCCACATGCCGGATCAGATGAGTCAGCACGTTATCGGGGGTGTGGAAATCGACCGGGGTCACCATGGTCACCAGGTTGCGGACCTTACCGGGATGCAGCGCCGCGAAGCACAGGCTCAGCGCGCCGCCCTGACACACACCCAGCAGGTTGATCGAATCCTGGCCATGCCGCTCGCGCAGATGATCCACGCAGTGATCGATGTAGCGCAGGATGTAATCCGCCAGGCTCAGATGACGGTCGCCGGCGTCCGGATAACCCCAGTCGATCAGGTAAACATCCAGTCCGGCGTCCAGCAGCCCCCGGATCAGCGAGCGGTCCTCTTGCAAGTCCATCATGTAAGGCCGGTTGACCAGGGCGTAGACGATCAGCAGCGGGATGGGGTGCGGCTGCGCTACCCGGGGTTGATAGTGATACAGGATCAGCTTGTCTTCCTGATAGACCGGATCGCGGGGCAACACCCCGGTTTCGATGGGGCCGAGACCGCGCAGGGTGCGGGCGCCTTCGGTCAGGCGGACCTGAAACTGACGCAGTTCCTCGGCGATCTGAGCGGGCGTTGGACCGATCATGAGGGTGCATCTCCACGGGCATAGCAGCCCAGCAGGGCATTGAGCAGGCGGCCGTTCAGCGCACCGTAGTCAGGGCTGCGCAGCATTCGGCCATAGGTGTCCTCGTTGCACTCCACCCACAGGTTGTACAACTCGCGCAGGTTCTCCACCATCGCGCCGGCCGCCGCGCGCTCGCCCAGGCGCTGCTCCATCAAATCCAGCGCGTCCCGGGCCGCTTGGCGCAGCAGGTCCAGGTATTGGCCCTGGATTTTTTGATAAGTCCGCCAGGCTTCGATTTTGGCGCCCGCCAGCAGGGTGTGGGTCGCGGGAATCCCTAGCGACGCGGCGGTCTGCCGCCAGGTATCCAAAGTGACGGTCCACAGCCGGGCCAAGTCAGGATGACCGCCTGGATCGTCAGCCGCCTCGGCCAGCGTCGCCTTGAGTTGATCGAAATGTTGGCGCAGCGCTTCACCCCAGCCGCCATCCTGACCCAAGGTGTCGTAAAAGCGTTCGCTCAACGGCTGCAACTGTTCGCCAAACGCCAGATAAGTGCGCGCCTGCTTGAGCAGCAGTTCGATATCGAAGCCGCTTGAATCGGGGGGGGCGGTTTGCTCGGCCATGGTCAACCAGGGAAGTGGGATGGAGAAATTTCAGTATAGCCGGTTAAATCATCGCCGCTGGAACGACATGATCGAGCCGGCGTTTCACGGCGCATCGCGTTTGGGAACCGGCAAGCCCTGGGCAATGGCTTCGGCCCTGATCTGCTTGAGCCGGGCGCGCAACTGAGCCTCCTGATTGGGCGAAAGACCGGGATTCCGGAGTCCCTGCTCGAGTTGCTCGATGGCCGGCAGCAGTTGGCCATTCAGATAATGGTATTCGGCCATGGTGGCGTGGGTCGCCGCCATATCACCGGCGCGCTGCGCTGCCTGGGCGTAGCTCGCGTACAGCGCCGAATCGTTGGGCCGCCGGCGCAAATGTGGCTGCATCAACCGCATGGCCTGTTTCGGATCGCCCTGGGTGGCGAGAGCGCGGCCGTAAGACATTGCCAAGGTAAAGTCATCGGGATAGAGCTGTCGCGCCTCTTCGAACAGCCGCCAGCCCTGGGCTTGATCTTTTCGGGCCAGCGCCAATTCAGCCGCTTCGATCCGGAAGGTCAGCCGGTCGGGATCGCTTTTGAGCAGCCGATTGACCTGTTGCTGAGCGTCGTCGTAACGGCCGGCCTGGCGCAACGCCAGCGCGTAGGCGTAGCGCTCGGCGGTTTCGCTGGCGTAGCTGCCCTTGGCGAGCACGGTTTCGAGATCGCGGATCAACGAATTGTTATCGTCGGTCGCCAGCACCCTCACCCGCGCCTTGGCCAGGTCGTAGGCCTTGCGGTCGCGCGGGGCGGTTCGCCGCACGGCTGGAATTTCAATCCGGTCCTGGGTATCGGCGGCGCGGCTTTCCGGCCGGGGGTGAGTCAACAGCATTTCGGGAATCCGGGTGCGCTCTTCTCCGCCTGTCACGCGCTCCAGCTTGGCGAAGAAATCGGTCATGCCCCTGGGATCGAAACCGGCCCTGGCCAACAACCGCATACCGACCCGGTCGGCCTCCTGCTCGTTGGCGCGGGTGAAACTGATCTGATGCTGGGTGCCGGCAGCCATGGCGCCGACCATCGCCGCCTGCCCCGCCTGTTTGCTGGCTGCCGCCAGCGCCGCCCCGGCGACCATGGCCGCCGCCATCGGGATGGTCATCCGCTTCATGTCGGCGATGGCGCGGACGATGTGATGTTGCGAGACATGGGCGATTTCGTGAGCGATCACCCCGGCCAGTTCGTCTTCCCGCTGGGTAGCCAGCAGCAGACCGGCGTTGACACCGATAAAATTGTGCGGCAGAGCGAAGGCATTGATGCCCGAATCGCGCACCATGAAAAAGGTGAACGGCACGCCGTTCTGATCGGCATAGTTAGCGATGCTCTGGCCGATGGAGTTGAGGTATTCGTTCAACTGGACGTCGTCCATCACCGCGCCGCGCTCGCGGAGTTGCCGCATCATGTCCAGACCCAACTTCTGCTCCTCGTCGGCGCCAAAGTAGGCTTGGGAAGGATCGCCGATATCCGGCAGGCGGATGGATTGACCGGTGGACGGAGCGACAGGCGCCAGAGTGACGATCAGGCTTAGAATCGGGAGCGACAAACGCTGGGACATGGACTTTGCGACCGGAAAGAGATTGCTGGTAAGACTAAGAAACATGCGGCGTGTTCCACCAGGCCAATGGAATCATGAGGATTTTCGATAAAGCGATTTTCGGCAATCGGCTTACCAAACCAGGGTGGCGGGCGTGACCAGCATCCGCCGCGCCAACCCCGGACCGACCGGGTTCTTACAATGCTGGAAATGCCAATTCCTGCAAGCCTTCTTGCGTCGGCGCTCGTAGGATTGGGAGGATAAAAGCAATGTTCCGCCCCCCACCCTAGACGGAGCACCCCACCGATGACCATCCCCAGCCTGGATTTTGATTTGGGCGACGCCATCGCCCTGCTGCGCGACACCGTGGCTAGTTTCGCCCGCAAGGAAATCGCCCCGCGCGCCGCCGAAACCGACCGTAACGACCAGTTCCCCATGGACTTGTGGCGCAAGTTCGGCGACTTGGGCCTGCTCGGCCTCACCGTCGAGGAGGAGTACGGCGGAACTCCAATGGGCTATCTGGCCCACATCGTGGCGATGGAGGAAATCTCCCGCGCTTCCGCCTCGGTCGGTCTGTCCTATGGCGCGCATTCCAACCTGTGCGTCAACCAGATCCACCGCAACGGCAGCGAGGAACAGAAGCGCAAGTATCTGCCGAGGCTGATCTCCGGCGAACACGTCGGCGCGCTGGCGATGAGCGAACCGGGGGCCGGTTCCGACGTGATGGCGCTGAAGCTGCGGGCGGAGCGCAAGGGCGACCGCTACCTGCTCAACGGGACCAAGATGTGGATCACCAACGGCCCCGACGCCGCCGTGCTGGTGGTCTATGCCCGAACCGATCCCACCGCCGGCCCCAGGGGCGTCACCGCCTTCCTGATCGAAAAGGGCTTTGTGGGCTTCTCGGCTTCTCCCAAACTGGACAAGCTGGGGATGCGCGGCTCGCACACCGCCGAGCTGGTGTTCGCGGACTGCGAGGTTCCGGCGGAGAACGTGATGGGTGGCGTCGGCAACGGCGCGAAAGTGCTGATGAGCGGCCTCGACTACGAACGCGCCGTGCTCTCCGGCGGGCCGCTGGGCATCATGGCCGCCTGCATGGACTTGGTCGCGCCCTACCTTCACGACCGTCGCCAGTTCGGCCAGCCCATCGGTGAATTCCAACTCATGCAGGGCAAGATCGCCGACCTGTACACCACCTGGAACGCGTGCCGGGCCTACGTCTACGCGGTGGGTCGGGCCTGCGACCGGGGCGATCATGCCCGCACGCTGCGCAAGGACGCCGCCGGCGCGATTCTGTATGCCTCCGAGAAAGCCACCTGGATGGCCGGCGAAGCGATCCAGACCTTGGGCGGTAACGGCTACATCAACGACTATCCAGCCGGCCGGCTGTGGCGCGACGCCAAGCTGTACGAGATCGGCGCGGGGACCAGCGAAATCCGCCGGATGCTGATCGGCCGCGAACTGTTCGCGGAAACCGCCTGAGACACCGGGTCCACCGCTGGGATGGCCTGGAGGGATGAGCGATGACTCTGTTCAAATCGAAGATCGATCCCCGGTCCGAGGAGTTCCGCGCCAACGCCGCAGCGATGCGGGCGCAAGTCGCCGACCTGCGCGAGAAAGCGGCTCAAGCCATCCTGGGCGGCGGCGCGGCGGCGCGGGCTAAACACACGGATCGCGGCAAGCTGCTGCCGCGTGACCGGATCGATCACTTGCTCGACCCCGGCGCCCCGTTTCTGGAAATCGGCCAACTGGCGGCCTGGGGCCTCTACGGCAACGAAGCGCCCAGCGCCGGGATCATCGCCGGCATCGGTCGCGTTTCCGGCCAGGAGTGCCTGATCCTGGCCAACGATGCCACGGTGAAGGGCGGCACGTATTACCCGCTGACGGTGAAAAAGCACCTGCGCGCCCAGGAAATCGCCAGCGAAAACGCGCTGCCTTGCATCGCCCTGGTCGATTCCGGCGGCGCGTTCCTGCCGATGCAGGACGAGGTGTTCCCGGATCGCGATCATTTTGGCCGTATCTTCTTCAACCAGGCCAACCTGTCGGCGCGCGGCATCCCACAAATCGCGGTGGTGATGGGGTCCTGCACCGCTGGCGGCGCCTATGTGCCGGCCATGTCGGACGAGACGGTCATCGTCAAAAACCAGGGCACTATCTTTCTGGGCGGGCCGCCGCTGGTGAAAGCCGCCATCGGCGAGGTGGTCACCGCCGAGGAACTGGGCGGCGGCGATGTGCACACCCGCATCTCCGGGGTGGCGGACCATCTGGCCGAGAACGACGCTCACGCCCTGTTCATCGCCCGGCGCATCGTCGCCAATCTTAACCGTCGCAAGCCGGTGGACCTCGATCTGGACGCGGCGGAGGAACCGGCCTACGACCCGGAAGAGATTTACGGCATCCTGCCCACCGACACCCGCAAGCCCTACGACGTGCGTGAAATCATCGCCCGATTGGTGGACGGCTCCCGCTTCGATGAATTCAAGGCTCGCTATGGGACCACGCTGGTCACTGGCTTCGCCCGGCTGCATGGCTATCCGGTCGGCGTGGTCGCCAACAACGGCATCCTGTTCGCTGAATCGGCGCAGAAGGGCGCGCATTTCATCGAACTGTGCGCCCAGCGCGGCATCCCGCTGCTGTTCCTGCAAAACATCACCGGCTTCATGGTCGGCAAGAAGTACGAGCACGGCGGCATCGCCAAGGACGGCGCCAAGATGGTCACCGCTGTGTCCACCGCCGCCGTGCCCAAGCTGACGGTGCTGATCGGCGGTTCCTTCGGCGCGGGCAACTACGGCATGTGCGGGCGGGCCTATTCGCCGCGCTTCCTGTGGACCTGGCCCAACAGCCGGATTTCGGTGATGGGTGGCGAGCAGGCGGCCAACGTGCTGGCCACGGTCCGACGCGACAGTATCGAGGCCAAAGGCGGAACCTGGAGCACCGAAGACGAAGAGGCGTTCAAAGCCCCGATCCGCGCCCAGTACGAAACCCAGGGCCATCCCTACTACGCCACCGCCCGACTGTGGGACGACGGCGTGGTGGATCCGGCCCAGACCCGGCGGATTCTCGGCCTGAGCCTGTCGGCGACGCTCAATGCGCCGATTCCACTAACCAGCTTTGGTGTATTTCGGATGTAAATGCGCTGGTAAACTGGCGGCAGACCAAGCGGTTGTACTCAACCACCACCAGCCAGAAGCTGGTGGGTTGGCTATCGGCGGGCTAAACCGCCGACGAGAACAGAAAGCGGCTAGAAGCCGGCGCTTTCCTCATCCCCAACCTCGCAGAGCAGCGCGGCTTCGGACGCGAATTCGCGCCGATACAGGATCGCAACCACCCAGATTGAAGCACCGGCGAACGCCCACGGATGGACAAACCAGGCGAGCAACGCCAACCCGAAATAATAGGCCCGCAGGCCCCGATTGAAGTCATGCGCGGCCAATGCGTTCAGCCGCCCCAGACGCCACGCCCAGGCGTGGCGCTGGGCGTCGTCGAGCCGATCGCACGGCGGCGCGGCTCCGATCAGAATCGCGCAGCGGTTGAACTGGCGAATCGACCAGGTCAGTTTGAAAAAGGCGTAGATAAACACGACGATCAGCGCGCACAGCTTGAGCGTCCACACTTCACGGCCAGCGGAGACCAGGAGGCCCAGATTCGCCGCCCACCGCGTCGCATGGTCGACCGCGCCCAGCGCGGCGATCAGGCCACCGATAATCACTATCGTAGTTGAGGCAAAGAACGACACGCTGTGCATCAAGTTGCCCAGCAGGGCCGAATCCACGATGCGTACCTCGCGTTCGAGCAGGCGCTCCATCCACGCCATTCGCATCCGATCCGTGCCGCGAACCAGGCTGGGGCTCGTCCGCCCCTTGTGATCGGCGTAGGCGGTGTATCCAATCCAGCAGGTGGCGAACCACGCAAGCGCGAACCAGTCCAGTCCAGGTATCGCGGCGCGAAACAGGTTCAGATGATCCAGGAAGGTCATCAGTTTCCCTCGACCAGCATCGGATGCGCCTACTGTTCTGTCAGTAAGATTTTGATGGGCTTGGCTCCCGCAGCATCAGGAAGTTGAAGGCGAATATCCATCAGAACAACGCTGACAGAACACTACCCTATACCTGCACGTCTGTCATCAGCACGAATGCACGCAACAGAGCGCCGACCAGTGGTGGCCTGCGCAGAATGTGTTTGTGGTCGCCCTTCCAGACTTGCAGGCGCTGCGTCCCGACCGCAACCAGAATACTCGACAGGTCGAAACCCTGCGCCAGCCATTTAATCCAGTCCGCCATGTCAGCGCGCAAGTCCCAATCCAGTTCCCGGCCATCATAATAACCCGCCTGTTCGGCGACGCCGCGCACCACCACCAGCAAGCCATGCGGCGTGGGCTGATCCAGAAAGCCATAGCCGATCGCCGCATTAAACCGTTGCCGGGTTAGTTCCCGGACCATGGCCTGCTCGGCGTTCCACAACCGCGCGTACTCACGCATCCATGCTTCGGAAAATACCTCGTTCATCGGTTCGCTCTCTTCGCCGCAGGTCTGCGAGACCCCGTTCACCCTCCCACCCAGGGATGATCGTGGAAATACGTCAGCAGCAGGCCACCAAACACGATCCGATACCAGGCGAACGGGGCAAAGCTATTTTGGCCGACATAGGCCAGCAGGAAACGCACTACCGCCAGTCCACCCAGGAACGCCGCCGCGAATCCCACCGCAAACATCGGCGCATCCGCCACGCTCAGGTTAGGCCATTCCTTGTAGAGGCTGTAAAAGGTTGCGGCGAACATGGTCGGTATCGCCAGAAAAAATGAAAACTCGGTGGCGGCGAACCGCGACATTCCGCTCAGCATCCCACCCATGATGGTCGCGCCCGACCGCGACACGCCCGGAAACAGCGCGACGCTCTGAGCGACGCCCACCCAAAGCGCATCCTTCCAACTCATGTCATCCACCGTCAGAATCCGCCCGGCCCGGGCGAAGCGCTCGATCAACAGGATCGCGATGCCACCCAGTACCAGGGCGACAGCCACGGTCACCGGGTTAAACAAATAATGAGTGATGAATTTATGCAGAAAAAAACCCAACACTGCCGCTGGCACGAAGGCGATCACCAGATTCCGCACCAGTCGTTGCGCCTTGGGATCCCAATCCACGTTGATGGCGATGTCCAGCAACCGCTCCCGGTAAATCCAGACCACGGCAAGAATGGCCCCCAATTGAATAAAAATCTCGAAAGCCTCGGCGCGCGGCCCGGTGAACGCCAGAAAATCCCCTACAATGATCAAATGGCCGGTACTGGAAATAGGCAGGAATTCCGAGGCAGCCTCCACCACGCCAAGTATCAACGCCTTGAGAATTAACAGAATGTCCAAGGATGCTCCTTCTGATCGCGGTCGGGATTAAAGCCGGGCATTTTAGCGGCTACGGCCCGGACTCGCCATGCCGCGCCACCGGACCTTCGGATCAATGTCTTGGCTGCTTTAATTAATCAATTCAAATTAATGAATTTTTAATGCTCCAATCTACTTGGACACCACCGAGGAGCCGATCATGAACCGCCAGCGGCTACCCTTTACGATCATCCTCTTTCTGCTTTTGTTCGGCTCCGAGACAGCCGAAACGCAAGTGTATAAATGGACCGACGCCAGTGGCCAAGTCCACTACGGCCAGAAGAAACCGGACGATGCGGCCCAGGTACAAACCCTCGACATTGCTCCGTCGCCACCCGCCACCCCGGCCCCCAATGCCGACTCGGCCGCCGAAATCGCGCGCCTCAACGCGCTGTCTGAAAAAATGGCCCGCGAGCGTCTAGCAGCGGAACAGGCGCGGCAGGAACAGGCCATCCGCGATCTGGAACTGACAAACCAGCAGTTAAAGAACGACTTGTTGAACCAGCAATTGCAACAGCAACAACAAAAGGAAAATGACGATAGCGACAACATCAGCTTCGGCTATCTGCCCCCCTACCCCTATCCTCGGCCTTATCCACCCTATCCACCCAAATCCCATCCGCCGCATCCTTGGCCATGCGAGCCGTGGCCGGCGTGCCGCCAGCCCACCCCACTTCCACCAACGCGCCCCGGGCCGCTGGCCAAACCGAATCCTACTTTCCAGCCCAAGCCAGTGGGAGCCGCTCCGGCTCCGAAAGACGCCTTTCCTGGCCGATAAAGGGGGCTAACCGACCACGACGCCATCCGGCGCCGCCTGTTCATGGGGGGCGGCCGAGTGGAACCAGGACAGATGTGGACGCAGCTGCACCACCTCGCCCACGATCAGCAGCGCCGGCGACCGGACGCCCGCGCCAGCCATCACCGCTGGCAGCGTCGCCAGCGTCGCGCAATACACTCGTTGCCGGGGCGTGGTGCCCTGCTCCACCAGCGCGACCGGCATTTCGTCGGCCAGGCCATGCGCTCGCAACTGGTCGCAGATATGATGGACGCTCTTCAGCCCCATGTAGAACACCACCGTCTGACGCGGTTGCGCCAACATCGGCCAGTTCAGATCCAACGCACCGTCCTTGAGATGGCCGGTCACGAACACGCAGGATTGGGCGTAATCGCGGTGGGTCAACGGAATGCCCGCGTAGGCCGCGCAACCGGCGGCGGCGGTCACGCCGGGCACGACCTGGAAGGGAACGCCGGCCGCCATCAATGTTTCGATTTCTTCCCCGCCGCGTCCGAAGATAAACGGGTCGCCGCCCTTGAGCCGCAACACCCGCTTGCCTTGCAAGGCCAGATCGACCAGCAGCCGGTTGATGTCGTCCTGCGGCAGGGTGTGATGCTCCGGCTCTTTGCCGACGAAAATGCGTTCCGTTCGCGACTCCAGCAGTTCCAGAATTTCCGCGCCGACCAACCGGTCGTACACCGCGACATCGGCCTGCCGCATCAGCCGCAGCGCTTTCAGCGTCAGCAATTCGGGGTCACCGGGACCGGCTCCCACCAGATATACCTCGCCGACCGGCGGTCGGGCCGGTTCTGAATTGGCTGTCATGTTGGGTTTTATGTCCATCGAGAGAGATTGGAATTGATCGGGAAAGCCTTCGGGTCAACGCAATCGTTCGGCTCGCACCCCGGCCAGCGCCAGTTCCAGCCGTCGCCAGGCCGGTTCCCCGGCCGGCAAACCGAACCGCAGCCCCGCTGGATCGGTAAAGCGCCGGACCAGAATACCGCGCCGCGCCAGGGCATCTTGCCAGAATTCCGCATCCGGCAACGGCATCCATTGAAACAGTCCGGTGCCGCCGGCCGCCGGCAAACCCTGCCGCTTCAGCAAATCCGCCAGCCGGCTGCCCGCACGATCGAGGCGCGTCCGCGCCTCCGCTTGCCAGTCGCGGTCGCTCAAGGCCTGCGTCGCCACCCAGCGGCTGGGACCGGTGACCGTCCACGGTCCCAGCGCTTCGCCCAGGCTGCCCAACACCCCCGGCTCGGCCAGCACGAAGCCGACCCGCGCTCCGGCCAGACCGAAAAACTTGCCCAGCGAGCGCAATACGATCAAACCCGGCAGGCCGACATGATTCACCAGACTCCCTTCCGGCGTGGCGTCCATGAACGCCTCGTCCACCACCAGCCAGCCGCCGCGCGCCACCAGCCGCGCCCGCCAGTCCAGCAGCGACTGCAACGAGAAGCGAACGCCGGTGGGATTATTGGGATGGACCAGCACCAGCGCGTCGAGCCGATCCAGCGCCGCATCCAAATTTTCGGCGGGTAACAATTCGACCCGGTGACCGGCCCGCCGCCAAGCATGAGCATGTTCGACATAGCTGGGATTCAACACACCGACCCGGCCAGGCTCGCGCAACAGCGGCAACGCCTGAATCGCCGCCTGCGAACCCGCTACCGGCAACAGTGCTTCCACGCCGTAACAGGCCACCGCCGCCGCTTCCAGGCCGTCGTTCGCTTCCGGCAGGCGCTGCCAGACCGTCGCCGGGATCGGTGGAACTGGCCAGCCCTGGGGGTTGATGCCGGTGGACAAATCCAGCCAGTCGCTCAGCGGAATGCCGTAGCGCTCGGCCGCCGCTCGCAAGCAACCCCCATGCTCAAGCAAGGGCCAGCCCTCCCAACCCGATCACGCTCAGCCACAGCCACAGCGCCCACCGCACCAGCGCCACCGCCCGGCCGATATCCTCGGCGCGCGGTGCCAGACCCTCCCCCAAAGCAGGGCGCGGTTGCCATTCGCCGTGATAACGGGCCGGCCCGCCCAGCGCCAAGCCCAGCGCGCCGGCTCCCGCCGCCATCACCGGACCGGCGTTGGGACTTTTCCAACCCGGCGCCTGCTCCCGCCAACAACGCCAAGCCAAGGCCGGCTTGGTTCCTACCGCCACATAACTCAACGCGGTCAGCCGCGCCGGCAACCAATTGAGCAGATCGTCCAGTCGCGCCGCCGCCCAGCCGAAATCCCGATAGCGCGGGGTGCGATAGCCCCACATCGCATCCAGGGTGTTGGCCAGCCGGTACAGCACCGCGCCTCCCGCTCCCGCCAATACGAACCAGAACAGCGCGCCGAAGATCGCGTCGCAACCGTTTTCCAGCACCGATTCCACCGTGGCCCGGCTAACGCCTTCCTCGTCCAGGTCGTCGGTATCGCGGCTGACGATCATCGCCACTTTTTCCCGCGCCAGCGGCAAATCGCCAGCCCGCAACGCCGTCGCCACCGCCTCGGCGTGTTCCGCCAGGCTGCGTGCGCCGATGGTCAGATACAGCAGGCCCAGCGCCACCGCCAACCCGAGCACCGGAATGGCCGCCAGCAACCACACGGCTACAACAAAGGGAACCAGCAGTACGATGACCGCGCTGATACCGCGTGCTCGCCGGGCTTCGGCGGTAGCGTCCGGCGGGCCATAACCGAGCGCTTCGACTTGGCGGGCCAGTCGGCCGAATCCTGCCAGCGGATGCCAGCGGCGCGACTCGCCCTGCCAGCGGTCGAGCAAGACCGCGCCGAGGCACAGCAGCGCGGTCAGCACAAAGCTCCCCTCGCCCTCTGGGAGAGGATATGGAAGTAGGAATTCACTCTTGATCGCGTTTCGCTATCCGGCATGGAAAGGGCGCTAGTGTAGCCAAAAATCGGATGATTCGGCGAAAATCGCGGCTGTGGCCACTAACCCATTGGTGATTCAGAGGGTTCCAACTTCCAAATCGACGCTCCTGGCCGGCAACATCACCCGACAATAGCTGTCGCCCGCCGTCAATTCCGGGTCGGGATGCCCCTGCTCCCGCATGGTGGCGAACATGGTGGCGACCCCCTGCCCAATACACTCCGCATAATGAAAATCATAGAGATATTGCACCAGCAACGGATTTCGTCGATAGACCAGACCCAGTTTGACGGTTTCCAGCGTCTGCGTGTTGGGCAAACCGCCGAGGCTGCGCACCCCGGTCGGCTCGCGGGTGGTGGCCCTGCTCGCCAGCGTCATCGACACCTGCCGCCAGCGCGGTCACACCCCTTGGCGCACCCTCGAACGCGCCATCGCCGACTGTCGCGCCGGCCTGCCCCTCGCTCCCCTGCCATAGCCGGGGGGTGAACGGCTACTCAAAATGCATCAGTTTGCCACCACTCGGTTTTACCGAATCGGCCATTCCCCAATCACCTCTGAGGGCCTGAGAAAGTTGGCGACAAATGGGTTGTCGGGGCCGATGGATTCGACATCCACCCCATAGGCAGCGCGGAAGGCGGCGCTTCCGGCGCGGCGCGGGTTCCACTTGATCTCGAAGGCGCGCAGCCCGCTTTCGTGTTTCACCACCAGGTCTACTTCCGCCTGGGTGCGCGAGCGCCAGAAAAACAGCTCATAGGGTGAACCCAGTAGAACATTGCGTTTGGCCAGCTCGGCGATCACCCAGTTCTCCCATACGGCGCCGATATCGGGCCGGAATTCGTCCGCCGCAAAGGCGTTGAGGAGGGCGTTGCGGATGCCAGTATCCCAGAAAAAGATTTTTTGATTCTTGGAGATTTCCTTGCGGGGATTGGTGCTGAAGGCCGGTAACCGGAAGATCACGAAGGTTCGTTCGAGTAGGTCAAGGTAGCGTTCCACGGTTGGCCGTCCCATCTGGAGTTGCCTGGCCAGTTCATTCACTGACACCTCGCTGCCCGCCTGGTGGGCGAGGAGCAGGAGCAGGCGGCGGATCAGGTCCGGGGTTTTCACCAGCCCCGTCTGTAAAATGTCTTTCCACAGGTAATCCGCGCTGAGTTCGCGCAGCAGGCGGCGCGGGTCGGCGGAAAGCACCACCTCGGGATAACCGCCGAAGGCCAGCCGTTGGAGCAGGAAAGCCCGCAGCGGTGCGGCGAACGACATGCGAGCCGACGGATGATCCAGAACCGCCTCGCCCCATTCCTGGGAGCGCAGCGCTTCAGCGAACAGCAGCGGTGGCAACACCAGCTTGTAGTTGCGGCCTGCCAGGCTTTCCGCACTCTGGTCGAGCAGATCGAGTGTGGAAGAACCGAGCAGCAGCAGGCGGGTCGGCGCCTTGGCGTCGTGCCAGCCTTTGACGATCCGGGCCGTCTCCGGCAGGCGCTGGGCCTCGTCCAGCACCAATACCTCGGGCGCTCCGAGCATCCGCAACGCCTCGGCAGGGGGTAATACCGCCGCCGCCAGAAAGTGGGCCTTGTCGATCTCAACATCGAAGTTCAGGAACCGCGCTGCTTCCCCCCGCAAGACCTGCTCGACGAGGGTAGTTTTGCCGACCTGTCGGGCGCCCAAAACGAGAATCACCCTGTTACCGGCGAGCGCTTGGCGAAGATCGTCTTCCGCTTGTCTTTTGATATACATGATATTTATTATGAACGATCATTTTGTATATAGCAATAAACAAATTCATGCATCAATTCGCGCTGCGCGCCATACTGTAGCCAAGAATCGGCTGTTTCCGCCAAAATTCACCGCTATGAATACCAAAACCCTGATGATCCAAGGCACCACCTCCGACGCCGGTAAAAGCGCGATAGTCGCTGGTCTGTGCCGCTTGCTGGCGCGGCGCGGCGTGAAGGTCGCGCCATTCAAGCCGCAGAACATGGCCCTCAACAGCGCCGTGACCGTGGACGGCGGCGAAATCGGCCGCGCCCAGGCGGTGCAGGCGCAAGCCGCCTTTCTGGAGCCACACACTGACATGAACCCGGTGTTGCTCAAGCCCAACACCGACATCGGCGCGCAGATCATCATTCACGGCAAGGCGCTGACCAACATGGACGCCCGGACCTATCACGACTACAAGCCGGTGGCGATGCGGGCGGTGTTGGAATCCTACGAGCGGCTGCGGGCGGCTTACGACCTGGTGCTGGTGGAAGGCGCGGGCAGTCCGGCGGAAATCAACCTGCGCGACCAGGACATCGCCAACATGGGTTTCGCCGAGGCGGTGGATTGTCCGGTCTGGTTGGTCGGCGACATCGACCGGGGCGGCGTGTTTGCTCATTTGTACGGCACTCTCACCCTGCTGGCGCCGAGTGAGCGGGAACGTATCATGGGCCTGATCATCAACCGTTTCCGGGGTGACGTGAGCCTGCTGACGCCGGGGCTGGAGTGGCTGGAACGGGAAACCGGTAAACCGGTGCTGGGCGTGCTGCCGTATCTGCAAGGGCTGCATCTCGAAGCGGAGGACGCCCTGCCCCGCGAACCGGGCGTCGTCAAGGATGCCGAGCGGCTACGGGTCGCGGTTCCGGTGCTGGCGCGCATCAGCAATCACACCGACCTCGATCCATTTCGCCTCCATCCGCAGGTCGAAGTGTATTGGGTGCGGGCGGGCGAAGCGATTCCACCGAGCGATCTCATCCTCCTGCCTGGCAGCAAAAGTACGCGCGGCGACTTGCGGCGGCTGCGCGAACAGGGCTGGGATGCAGCCATCCACTATCATCTGCGCTACGGGGGTAAAGTCATCGGTATTTGCGGCGGTTTCCAAATGCTGGGTCGCTGGATCCACGATCCCGCCGGTCTGGAAGGCGAACCGGGCAGCAGCCCCGGCCTTGGCTTCCTGGATTTCGAGACCACGCTGGAACCGGAAAAGCAGTTGCGTCGGGTCGAGGGCCGTTTGGGACTGGCCGATGCGTTCGTCGCCGGCTACGAAATTCATGCCGGGGTCAGCGCCGGACCCGCGTTGAATCGCCCCGCCGTCCATCTGAACGACGGTCATCCGGATGGCGCGGTGTCGGACGACGGGCAAATTCTCGGCACTTACCTGCATGGATTGTTCGATGCTGCTCCGGCCCGCGATGCGTTGTTATGTTGGGCGGGATTGGTGGCGCGGGAAACGGCGGATTATCGGCAGCTGCGGGAAGAGGGTATCAACAAACTGGCGGACGCCATCGAGAAACATCTCAATTTGCGGTTGCTGGAACGGTGGTCGGTCGGCTAGATTGATAGGGCACGTTCTTTCTGATCGATTGTGGAATCGGCCATGAAATTTCGGACTGTCCTCGCCATTACTCTCCTGTTGACGGCTATTAATGGTGGCATCGCGATCTACTGGCATCTACTGCCGCCACCCGCCAAAACAGTCGTCGACCAGGCACCCGTGGAAACAACCGCGCCTGAAGCGCCCAAATCCCCGGAGACACCGTCACCCGCCGAAAGTATTCCCAACCGGGTAGCGATTCTGGAGAAGAAAACTCTTCCACCACCGAAAATCCCGGCCACGACGCTACCCCCCAACAGCATCGCCAACCGGATACTGGTGGAGAAAAAGGCCCACCGGCTGACACTTTTTCATGACAACACGCTGGTCAAGACCTATCAGATAGCCCTGGGCCAACAACCGGAAGGTCCCAAACAGTTCGTGGGCGACAATAAAACGCCGGAAGGCCGCTACATCATCGATTCGCGCAAGAAGAACAGCAGCTATCATCGCGCCCTGCATATCTCCTATCCAAGCTCCAAGGATGTCGCGCTGGCCACCAGACAAAAACGATCACCTGGCGGGAACATCATGATTCACGGCCTCCCCAAGGGCATGGGTCATCTGGGATCGCTCCACCGGCTCATGGACTGGACCGCAGGCTGCATCGCGGTCACCAACACCGAAATCGAGGAAATCTGGCGCGCTATCCCCGACGGTACACCGATTGAGATTCAGCCTTAGCAGGTGAAAAAATTAGTCTATTCAATGACCTTTATCAAGCGGTTCGTCATCGCCGATCCGACTCGGCGTCGGGCCAGTCTGTCGCTTGTATTTGGCGTCCTGCCGCTTGTCATAGGGCCGAATGGCAGGACCGGTGAGAGTTTCAAAACTAATGGCGCAAATCGCCATGCCGGGTCGCAGCGCCAGCGGTAATTTGCCGCTGTTGAAGCACTCCAGCACGATGGCGCCGCTCCAGCCCGGATCGATGCGGTGGGCGGTGACGTGGACCATCAGCCCCAGCCGCGCCAGGCTGGAGCGACCGTCCAGCCAGCCGACCAGATCGTCGGGCACGGTAATGGTCTCGGCGGTCGCCGCCAGCGCCAGCTCGCCGGGGTGTAGGAAAAAAGCGTCTTCCGGGGCAATCCGGATCTCCTTGCTCATGATCCGGTTGATGGCGTGATCCACCTCCTCGCGCGGGCCGCTGAGATCGATGTGGGACGCGGCGTGATCGTTGAATACCCGGAATCGGTTGCCCAGATGCAGGTCCACGCTCACTCCGTTGATCTTGGCGGGCACGGGGCGCGGTTCGATGCGAATTCGGCCCTCGCCCAGATAGCATTCGATGTCACGATCACACAGCCGCATAATAGCCAGCCTCAGGTGTTCTGAATCACGATGGTGGGGAACTTGTGGCTGTAGTTCTTGGCCTGCAACGCCAGCCGGGCGGCGGCGCGGCGGGCGATGTCCCGGAACAGGCCCGCGATACGGCTGTCCGGTTCCGCCGCGACGGTCGGCTGGCCACCGTCGGTTTCCTCGCGGATGCGGATATCCAACGGCAGCGCACCCAGGAACGGCACGTTGTACTGCGCGGCCATGCGCTGCCCGCCGCCCTGGCCGAAAATGTGCTCCTCGTAACCGCACTTCGAGCAGATATGAATGCTCATGTTCTCGACGACGCCGAGTACCGGCACCTCCACTTTCTCGAACATCTTCAACCCCTTGCGGGCGTCCAGCAAGGCGATATCCTGCGGGGTAGTCACGATGATCGCCCCGCTGACCGGCACTTTCTGTGCCAGGGTCAGTTGCGTGTCGCCGGTGCCCGGCGGCAGATCGATGATCAGATAATCGAGGTTTTGCCAGCGGGTGTCGCGCAGCAATTGCTCCAGCGCCTGGGTCACCATCGGCCCGCGCCAGACCATCGGCGTTTCCTCCTCGATCAGATAGCCGATGGACATGGATTGAATACCATGACTCACGATGGGTTCGAGCGACTTGCCATCCAGCGATTCCGGCCGCTCGTGGGCGCCCAGCATTCGCGGCTGGCTGGGACCGTAAATGTCGGCATCCAGCAGTCCGACGTTCACGCCCTCGGCGCTCAGCGCCAGGGCCAGATTGACTGCCACGGTGGATTTGCCGACCCCACCCTTGCCGGACGCCACGGCGATGATGTTCTTGACGCCCGGCAGCGGCTTCAGACCCTTTTGCACCTCATGGGCGATAATCCGGCTCTCCACTTGAATCGCTGCCTCGCCAATCCCCGGCAGCGCCGCCAGCCGGTCACGGAGCGCGGCGCTCAGCACCTCCCGATAGCCCGCCGCTGGAAACCCCAGTTCCACTTCGACTTCGACCCGACCGCCCTCGGTTCGGATCGTCTTGACGCACTTGGCGGCGACCAGGTCCTTTTCCAGATAAGGGTCCACATAGCCTCTGAGGGCGTTCTCCACATCAGCGCGCGACATGACGGTCATAAGCAAGCTTTCTCCTGAGGGTGGGTTGATTCGGAAAACAGAAAATCGGCCACTGACTTTTACGGTCCGGTTGATCGTTCAATATCCAGCCATGCACTGTTGACGCGCGGCATTCAGCTTCATGCTGGTATTCGCCTTCAGTGCCGCAATCACGCATTGCCAGTAGGAGGGCTGATAGTTGCTGCTCATTCCCTGGCAATTAATCTGGTTAAGCTGGTCTGGTGATTCGCCATGCTGTTTCGCCAGGGACACCGCTTCCTGACAAAAACCCGTGCTCCAGATCTCCTCCGCCAAGGCCCCCTGGGCGCGAATGGAACCCGAGGCCACCAACCCCGTGACCACTACCATACTGCTGAAAAACTTATTGATCTTCATAAATATTTTACCTCCATCGAGAAAGGGGCATGATGGGCGATCCGATCAACGGGTGACAGTCACGCCTAAATGCTGCTAACGTAATAATTTTTCCGACCGACCGCAATTTTTCGCGCCATGAGCCAGCCGACCCGCCGCATCCTCGTCACCAGCGCCCTGCCCTACGCCAACGGCCCGATTCATATCGGCCACCTGGTCGAGTACATCCAGACCGACATCTGGGTTCGTTTCCAGAAACTGCGCGGCCACGAGTGCCATTACGTCTGCGCCGACGACGCCCACGGCACCCCGATCATGCTGCGGGCCGAGCAGGATGGCGTCACCCCGGAACAGCTCATCGAACGGGTCTGGCAAGAGCATCGCGCCGATTTCGCTGATTTCCTGATCGAGTTCGACAACTATTATTCGACGCATTCCCCGGAAGACCGCCATTACGCCGAATTGATTTACCGCCGGTTGGACCAGGGCGGCTACATCAGCCGCCGGGTCATCACCCAGGCCTACGACCCGGAAAAGCAGATGTTCCTGCCGGATCGCTTCATCAAGGGCGAATGCCCGCGCTGCGGCGCTCCGGACCAGTACGGCGACAGTTGCGAGAACTGTGGGGCCACCTACTCGCCCACCGACCTGAAGAATCCCCGCTCGGTGGTGTCCGGCGCGACGCCGATTCTCAAGGAATCACTGCACTTCTTTTTCAAGCTTCAGGACTTCGAGATGTTGCTGAAAGACTGGATCGCCAGCGGGCCGATTCAGCCACAGATGATCAACAAGCTCGATGAATGGTTCACCGCCGGCTTGCAGGAATGGGATATCTCCCGCGACGCGCCGTACTGGGGCTTCGAAATCCCCGACGCGCCTGGCAAGTATTTCTACGTCTGGCTGGACGCCCCCATCGGCTACATGGCCAGCTTCCAGAACTATTGCGACCGCACCGGCCTGAAATTTGACGACTTCTGGAATCCCGAGAGCGACGCCGAGGTGTACCACTTCATCGGCAAGGACATCGCCTATTTCCACATCCTGTTCTGGCCGGCGGAACTGACCGGGGCCGGGTTCCGCAAGCCCACGGCGGTGCATTGCCACGGCTTCCTGACCGTGGACGGGCAGAAGATGTCGAAATCGCGCGGCACCTTCATCAAGGCCCGCACCTATCTCGATCATCTGCGCCCGGAGTATCTGCGCTATTACTTCGCCAGCAAGCTGAGCGACGGCATCGACGACCTTGACCTGAATTTCGAGGATTTCACCCAGCGCGTCAACAGCGACCTGGTGGGCAAGCTGGTCAATATCGCCAGCCGCTGCGCTGGTTTCATTACCCGCCGCTTCGAGGGCCGCCTGGCCGCCCCACTCGCCGAACCAGGGTTGTACACCGAATTTGTCGCCGCCGGCGCTTCCATCGCCCAAGCTTACGAAGGCCGGGAATTCGGGCGAGCCATGCGCGAGATCATGGCGCTGGCCGACCGCGCCAACCAGTACATCGACGAGAAGAAACCCTGGGCGCTGGCCAAAAAAACCGGCGCCGAGGTCGAGGTGCAAGCCGTGTGCAGCATGGGCCTGAACCTGTTCCGGGCGCTGATGATTTATCTCAAGCCGGTGCTGCCGGGCATGGCCGCCCAAGTCGAACGGTTCCTGCAAATCCCGCCGCTGCGGTGGGCCGATCTGGACGCCCCGCTGATCGGCCACGTCATCGGCGAATTCAAGCCGCTGATGCAACGGGTGGAGATGGCCCAGATCGCCGCGATGATCGAAGACTCGAAGGAAAGCTATCCCGCCACCGAGGAAGCCGCCAAGCCGGGCGGGCCACTGGTCGACGATCCGATCAGCCCGACCGTCACCCTCGAGGAGTTCGCCAAGGTGGATTTGCGAGTGGCGCGCATCGTCAAGGCCGAAGCAGTGACTGGAGCCGACAAGCTGATGCGGCTGGAACTCGATCTCGGTGGCGAAACCCGCCAGGTGTTCGCCGGCATCAAATCGGCTTACGCACCGGAGGCTTTGCAAGGCCGGCTGACGGTGATGGTCGCCAATCTGGCCCCGCGCAAGATGCGTTTCGGCGTGTCCGAGGGCATGGTGCTGGCCGCCGCCGGCGGTAGCGGAATCTACCTGCTTGGTCCCGATGCCGGCGCGGAGCCGGGGATGCGGGTCCGGTGATCAGCGCGCGCCCTTGCTCCACAGGATGGTGTGGACCGTTTGCAGCAGGATCAGGGTGTCAAAAAAGAAGCTGTAATTCCTGACGTAGTATAAGTCATACTGCAGTTTCTCGCGGGCGTCCTCATCGGAGGCCCCATAGGGGTAGCAGATTTGCGCCCAGCCGGTAATGCCTGGATTGACCATGTGCCGCATCGAGTAAAAGGGCATTTCCTGGTTGAGCCTGGCCACGAACTGCGGCCGCTCCGGGCGCGGGCCGACGAAGCTCATTTGGCCTCGCAACACGTTGAACAACTGCGGCAGTTCGTCGATGCGCGTCGAACGCAGCACCGCACCGACCCGGGTGATCCGGCTATCTCCGACCTGCGCCCAGCGGGCGACGCCATCCCGCTCCGCGTCCACTTGCATGCTGCGAAACTTGGTCAGTTTGAACAGCCGGCCGTTGAGTCCGACGCGGGTCTGCCGATACAGGATCGGTCCATGGAAACCGGATTCGATCCAGATGGCCAGCGCGGCCAGCAACATAATCGGCCAAGTCAGCGCCAGCAATAGCATGCTGGCGCTGACGTCGGACAAGCGCTTGACGATCTGCTTGAGCAACGCTCCCTGAAAATTTTCGCCGAAAATCAGGTGGCTTGGCTGCAGGGCATCGAGTTGAATCTTGCCGGTCTCCCGCTCGAAAAAGCTCAGGAAATTGCTGATGCGGATGCCTTCGACCTTGCACTCCAGCATTTCCTTCAGGGGGAAACCCTTGCGCCGGTCGTCCATCGCTACCACGATCTCGTCGATGCGCTGTTCGTCGGCCAAATCGTAAAGACTGCTGACGACCTGAAGCATCCGGTCATCCCCCACCCGCGGGTTTTCATCCTCATGCATCTGGAGGTATCCCACGATCAAGAATCCCACGGTCTTGCTGCGTTCCGCCAGTTCCTCGAGCTGAACCGCGTTATGACCCACCCCCAGTACCAGGACTCGACGCTTGAGCCGATCATAGTCGGAGACACCCACAAACAGAAATCGCAACGACAACACGCCCACGAACGCGATCCCGATGGCCAGACTGAATTCACCGCGCCCCAAGTAAAGATCGGGAAACAGATAATAGATGACAGTCATGGCGAATATGCCGAACAGGAAGCTGATACCGACCCGCAATAGCATGTCGCCCTGGCCGTCCCAAAGATTGCGCTCGTACAGACCCATCGCGACCATGATCGCCGTCATCACCAGCGAGAACACCAGCGCGCTCGGCGCAACCTCGGCGAGCAGCGGCCAGGAACTTTGAGCGACCAGCACCACCCACAGGGATCGCCCCATATAAATCGCCAGGAATAAATACAGTGCTTCCGCCACCAAAAGCGTCAGTAGCGCTCTAGAAACATAATGTCTGAACAGGCGTACCATTTTTTTGGCCTGATGATGAGATATTTTATCCGAATCAGTGGATTAAAAGGTTTTAAATTGTGAACATCCTCCTTCGATCATCCAAGCATAACTTGCCCCCCGCATCAATCAAAGCGGAAAATCCCTTCTTTCGATTCCTCGCCTATACTAGGCAGGTTTTCCATCACAACCCTGAATGGAGCACGACCGATGCTTGACCTCGCCACCACCCGCCTCGGCATCGTGGGTCTCGGCTATGTGGGACTGCCGCTGGCGGTCGAATTCGGCAAGCAGTTCCCCACGCTTGGCCTGGACATCAACGAGGCGCGGATCCGGGAACTGCAAGCTGGAACCGACAGCACCCTGGAAGTCACCCCGGAGGAATTGCGGCGAGCTGAACAGCTGCGCTATACCCATCGCGTCGAGGATCTGGCCGACTGCAACGTGTACATCGTCACGGTACCGACTCCGGTGGACGAGTACAAGCGTCCGGATTTCCAGCCGTTGATCGGCGCCAGCACCACCGTGGGCCGGCTGCTGAAACCGGGCGATATGGCGATCTATGAATCCACGGTGTACCCTGGCGCCACCGAGGAGGTCTGCGTGCCGATCCTGGAGCAGGAATCGGGCCTGCGCTTCAACGTGGACTTTTTCGCTGGCTACAGCCCAGAGCGCATCAACCCCGGCGACAAGGAGCATCGAGTCACCACGATCCGCAAGGTCACTTCCGGCTCCACCCCCGAGGTCGCCGACTTCGTCGATGCCCTGTATCGGCGCATCATCACCGCCGGTACGCACCGGGCGTCCAGCATCCGGGTGGCGGAAGCCGCCAAGGTGATCGAGAACACCCAGCGCGATGTCAACATCGCCCTGGTCAACGAACTGGCGTTGCTCTTCAACCGGCTGGGGATCGATACCGAGGAAGTGCTGCTCGCCGCCGGCTCCAAATGGAACTTCCTACCGTTCCGACCGGGGCTGGTCGGCGGCCACTGCATCGGCGTCGATCCCTACTACCTGACCCACAAGGCGCAGGAAATCGGCTTTCACCCAGAGATGATCCTGGCCGGCCGACGCACCAACGACGGCATGGGCGCCCACGTGACGCAGCGCGTGGTCAAGCTGATGAACCAGCGCCGGATCGCGGTGATGGATGCCAACGTGCTGATCCTGGGGCTGACCTTCAAGGAAAACTGCCCGGATTTGCGCAATACCCGGGTGGTGGACATCGTCCAGGAATTCCGCGACTACAATGCCCACGTTGATGTCTACGATCCCTGGGTGGATCCGCGGGAGGCCCTGCACGAATATGACGTCGAACCGATCCCAGAACCGAAACCGGGCCATTACGACGCCATCATTCTGGCGGTGGCGCACCAACAGTTTCGGGAGATGGGCGTCGAGCGCATCCGGGCGCTGGGCAAGCCGGGCTCAGTGCTGTTCGACGTGAAATACCTGCTGCCGGCCACCGCCGTGGACGGCCGGCTATGAAAATCCTGGTCACGGGCAGCGCCGGCTTTATCGGCGCGGCATTGTCGCTACGCCTGCTGGAACGCGGCGACGAGATCATCGGCCTCGATAACCTGAACGATTATTACGACGTGAATCTGAAGCGGGCGCGGCTGGCCCGGTTACAGGATTATCCTGGCTTTACCGAAGTCCGGGCCAACCTGGAAGACCGGGCGTTGCTGACCAAAACCTTCGCCCACCACCAACCGCAACAGGTGGTCAATCTGGCGGCGCAGGCCGGGGTGCGCTATTCGATCCAGAATCCCCATGCCTATGTAGATTCCAACCTGGTCGGTTTTGTCAACGTGCTGGAAGTCTGCCGCCATCACGAAGTCGAGCACCTGGTCTATGCCTCGACCAGCTCGGTGTACGGCGCCAATACCCGGATGCCCTTCTCGGTCCACGACAACGTGGATCACCCGCTCAGCCTGTACGCAGCCACCAAGAAGGCCAATGAGTTGATGGCCCATACCTACAGCCATCTCTACGGTCTGCCAACCACCGGTCTGCGCTTCTTCACCGTCTATGGTCCGTGGGGCCGACCCGACATGGCGCTGTTCCTGTTCACCCGCGCCATCCTGGCCGGCGACCCCATCGACGTGTTCAATTACGGTCATCACCGGCGGGATTTCACCTACATCGACGACATCGTCGAGGGCGTGATCCGGGCATTGGAGCGGGTGGCGACACCCAATCCCGCCTGGTCGAGCGATGCGCCAGACCCGGCAACCAGCCGCGCACCCTATCGACTGTACAATATCGGCAGTCACCGACCGGTCGAGCTCATGCGCTACATCGAAGTGCTGGAAGACTGCCTGGGCCGCAAGGCGATCAAAAACCTGCTGCCGATGCAGCCGGGCGACGTGCCGGACACTTACGCCGATGTCGAGGCGCTGGTTCGAGAGGTCGGCTACCAACCCGGCACCCCCATTGAGGTCGGGGTGGCCCGTTTCGTGCGCTGGTATCGTGAGTACTACCAGGTCTGAACGCTTTCGACCCCTACGATTCCCAACTTGCCAGGAATATTCCACTGGCTTGGGAGCTGACCGGAGCGTGAGGCATCGGATGGGCCAAGTCGGCCTTATGAACTGGACCTATAGGCCCGACCCGCTACGTGCAAGCCACCTGCTCCCCCGAAAGGTCTGGCTGATTTTTCGAGGATCGGTTGGGTTGATTCTGAACTTTTTGCTTACTCGCCAGTCAACGCGGATCTGGAAGTTCAACTTTTTCATTTTCCCTGGTTATTGAATCCCCGATGAAAATCCTCTCTCTGCTAGGTGCTCTTTTTGCCCTCGGCCTCTCGCTGACCACGGCGGATGTAGAAGCCGCCAAGCGGGTTGGCGGCGGTACGTCCTCCGGCATGCAACGCAACATGGGCACGCCGGACAGGGCGCCCAACGCTACGCCGGCTCAGACCCCGACCGGCGCAGCGATCCCGCAGGCTCAACCCAAGCGATCGTGGATGGGACCGATCGCCGGCTTGGCAGCCGGACTGGGCTTGGCTGCGCTGGCGTCCTACTTGGGTTTTGGCGAGGAATTCGCTTCGCTGATGATGATCGTCCTGCTCATCATGGCGGGTCTGGTTGTAGCCGGACTCATCCTGCGACGTCGAGCGGCAGCCCGGCAGCTGGCCTTGGCGGGGACAGGCGACATGCGCTATGCGGCTGCAAGTCCAGCCCTCGGCGCGGCGGCGCCTCACGCCCACACAGGAGGAGCCATGCCGCATTCCGGCCATGGCGCTACTCCGAGTGATACCGGTTGGTCTGGCGCTGCGCCCGTTTTCAATACGCGGATCCCGGCCGATTTCGACGTGGCCGGGTTCGCGCGCCAGGCCAAGGTGCATTTCATCCGGCTTCAGGCCGCCAACGATGCCGGCAATCTTGACGATCTGCGCGAGTTCACAACGCCGGAAATGTTCGCCGAACTGAAAACCAATATCCTTGCGCGCGAGAACGCAGCACAACGCACGGAGGTGGTCGATCTCGACACCGAAGTGATCGAGGTCGTCAAAGAGACCTCGCGCGATGTGGCCAGCGTTCGCTACCGGGGCTCGATCCGTGAGGATAACAGCCCGGTTGAATCGTTCGAGGAGGTCTGGCACCTGGTGAAGCCCAACGGCCAGGATGGCTGGCGGTTGGCGGGCATTCAGCAGATGCCCTGAAACCCGGCTGGCAGCGCCCGGATGTCCACCCGCGCGGCACCGACGCCGAGCGGGTGGGTGGCCTGAGGTGTACTGTAATTCACGTAGGACAACCGTCTGGTCGATGCCCGCTTTCCGCATCCCCTGTGTGGGGCAGCCGATACCGGCTACACGGAAGACTCCATCATCTCCAACCCCCGCCACACGCACGATCCACCGCTGCTTTTGTCCAGCAGATCCAAATAGCTCGCATGGGCGGCGCATTCCTCGGCGTCGGCGCGAATCACCGGCAGCGGCGGCCGGTTGCAGAGCAGCACCGCGCGTCGGGTTTGCCCATTTTCCAGCATCGCATGGGTAGCAGTCGCTGGTACGAACAACGAGTCCTGCTGGCGGGTCATCGCCAGATAGACATCAGCCAGGATTTCCGCGTCCAGCAACGCGCCGTGCAGGGTGCGCTGGGAATTATCAATGTTGTAGCGCTTGCACAAGGCGTCCAAGCTGTTGCGCTGGCCGGGATGGCGCTGCCGGGCCATGAGCAGCGTATCCTCGACCGTGCAGATCTGCTCCAAAATGATCTGGCCGCGCCCGCACCGCCGCAGCTCGTGGTTGAGAAAACCCAGATCGAACGGTGCGTTGTGGATGATCAGCTCGGCGCCCCGCACGAATTGCAAAAATTCGTCGGCGATGTCGGGAAAGCGCGGTTGGCTGGCGAGAAATTCGTTGGTGAGGCCGTGCACCTGAATCGCCCCGGCGTCGATGGCGCGGTCGGGTTGCAGATAAACATGAAACTGGTGGCGAGTCGGCCGCCGGTTCAACAACTCCACGCAACCAATCTCGATCACCCGATGCCCCTGCGCGGGATCGAGGCCCGTGGTTTCCGTGTCCAGGACGATCTGACGTTCGTTCATGGGTTATCGATTACCCGTGATTACCTTTATTTTCAACTGATTGCGTGCGGCCGTGGCTAGTCGATCCACCCGCTCGTTCTCGGGATGGCCGCTATGGCCGCGCACCCATTGCCATTCGATCTGGTGCGGGGCCAGGGCCGCTTCCAACCGTTGCCAAAGATCCACGTTCTTGACCGGCTGGCGGTCGGCGGTCTTCCAGCCGCGCCGCTTCCAGGCCGCCAGCCATTCGGTGACGCCCTTCATCACATACTGGCTGTCGGTGCAAATACGCACCTGCATCGGCTGCTTCAGCGCCTCCAGCCCCCGGATGACCGCCATCAGCTCCATTCGATTGTTGGTGGTGGCCAGTTCGGCGCCGAACAACTCCTTTTCCCGTTCCCGGTAGCGCAGCAACGCGCCCCAACCGCCGGGGCCGGGATTGCCGGAACAGGCCCCGTCGGTGAACAAAAATACGCAGTCTTGTCCGGCCACCGATTCCACCCTGTCGGCTTGACTGTTCACGAGATTTCTCACGGTGTGGGAATACCGGGACAGGATCGGGTCATGACTCTCTAATCCTGATTAGCCGGCGCTTCAATGGGGGATAATAACGACTTTAACCGACTTTAACCGACTTTAACCGACTTTAAACTGTACTCTATTCGAGGAAACTATGACGGTCATAGTCTCTTTCCATGGCCAAAGCGCGTCGTTCCGGTGGCATCCAGCATGGCTTGATGATACCCTTAACGCCCATGGTGAAACCGACCCTGCCAGGGTTGCGCCCGGCCAATCTCCAACGCCGACGGTGGCCTGCCAGCCCCGTTTGCAGGCTCTTCAACCCCATCACACTGAATAACCCACAGGAGAGTCCATAAATGGCAATC
>JBDHRD010000108.1:0-10972 GCA_039807425.1 Candidatus Contendibacter sp.
TCCGGATCGAGGGCGTTGATCAATTGGAACACGCCGATGATGCGGCCTTCGTGATTCTTCATCGGCACGGTCAGAAAGGAACGGGAGCGGTAGCCGGTCTGTTGATCGAAACGGTGCGTGCCGGAGAAATCAAAATCCTGATCCGCGTAAGCGTCATCCACGATGACTGTCGTATCGTGCAGCACAGCATAGGTGACCACCATGCCGATGTTGGGCTGGCCAGCCGCATCGTAGAGGGGAATCGGCGGGAAGGGGATGGACGCGCCCGCGGTCCCTCCCAGGTGGAGTTGGAGCGAGTCGTTGCGCAGCACCTCAAAATGGAGTTGCCGGCGGTCCTCATCCAGCCGGTACAGCGTGCCCCCATCGGCGTTCAGCAGACTCTTGGCCGCGGTCAGGATCGTTTCCAGCAACTTGGGCGTATCCCGTTCCCGGGACAGGGCGATGCCGATCCGGTTAAGTTGGTCCAGGCACTGCAATGGATCCCTGGAATGAGAAATGTGCATGGGCAATCCCTCTTTCCGGCTGGAAAGGATGAAGCGGATTTTCGGTATTATAACCATGCGCCGGGATCAGGCGCGTCGTTTGTGGGGTTGTTCTGTTTTCACAACAGACGATTCCAGGCATTCCGACGCACGATCTCCACGACCAGCGATGCGGAGTCTCATGAGCGAACCGGTTATCGAATTGCGGAATGTTTCCAAGGCGTACGCGGCTAACCCGGTGCTGTGCAATATCAATTTGCAGGCACGGACCGGCGAATTCCTGACCCTCCTCGGGCCTTCCGGTTGCGGCAAGACCACGATCCTGCGCCTGCTGGCGGGCTTCGAGAAGCCTGACAGCGGCGAAATCCGCATCGCTGGTCAGGACATGCAAACCCTGCCGCCCGAACAGCGGCAGGTTAACACCGTATTCCAGAGCTATGCCCTGTTTCCGCATCTGACGGTATTCGAGAACGTCGCGTTCGGTCCTCGTCTGAAGCGAGTCCGGGGCGAAGAACTGCAGGAACGGGTCACGGACGCGCTGCGGATGGTCAAGCTGGAGGAGTTCGCCCGGCGCAAGCCCGGCCAGCTCTCCGGTGGTCAGCAACAGCGGGTGGCCATTGCCCGGGCAGTGGTGAACCGGCCACGGGTGCTGCTGCTGGACGAGCCACTGAGCGCCCTGGATTACAAGCTGCGCAAGGCGATGCAAATCGAACTCAAGCAGTTGCAACGGCGACTGGGCATTACCTTCATCTTCGTCACTCACGACCAGGAAGAAGCGCTGTCCATGTCCGACCGGGTAGCGGTGATGAACGCCGGTCGGATCGAGCAATTCGGTACGCCCCGGCAGATTTACGAAGCGCCCGAAAACCTGTTCGTCGCCCGTTTCGTTGGCGAAATCAACAATCTGCCTGGCCGGGTCGTGGCCGCCGCGCCACCGCGCTACGACATCCGTCTATACGACCGGGTCATCAATCTCAAGTCCCAGTATGTCTTCAGGGTAGGCGACCGGGTCAACCTGCTGATCCGCCCGGAAGATGTGCGGATCTGGCGCGAGTACGAGGGTAGCGCCGAGGAACGCGCCACCTTGTTCCCGGCGGTGGTCGAGGAAGTGGTCTACAAGGGCAGCACAGTGGATTTGGCCATTCGCCTGGACCATGGTGATGTGCTGGCCACTACCCAGTTCTTCAACGAGGACGATCAGGCCCTCGTGAATCTGGATTTCCGCGAAGGCGAACGGGTATTCGTGGACTGGGTGCATGACTGGGAGACGATCCTGCCCCATGAGGATTAGGGAACCGTTCAAGCTTGCCGCCATCGGCATGATCTGGTTCTGGCTGGCGGCTTTCGCGCTGTTGCCGAACCTGCTGGTCGTGCTCGCCAGCGTTCTGGAGCGGGGTGGCGACGAGTTCGTGGCCTTTGCCTTTACGCTGGACAGTTACCGGCGACTGTTGGATCCACTGTATCTGGGCGTGCTGCTCGACTCGCTGTGGCTGGCGGCGGCGACCACGATCCTGTGCCTGCTGCTCGGGTATCCGTTCGCCTATCTATTGACCCGGATGCCGGCCCGCTGGCGGCCCATGTTGCTGCTGCTGGTGATCATCCCGTTCTGGACCAGTTCGCTGGTGCGGACCTACGCCATGGTCATCATCCTTCAGACCAACGGCTGGCTGAATCAGATTTTGCTGAAGCTGGGACTGATCGCCGAGCCGCTCGAACTGCTTTACACCGAACCGGCAGTGATCGCGGGGATGCTTTACGCGCTGCTGCCGTTCATGATCCTGCCGCTGTACGCCGTGCTGGAAAAACTGGATCGCCGACTGATCGAGGCCGCCCACGATCTGGGCGCGGGCCGGGTTACCATCTTCCGGCGGATCGTGCTGCCGTTGACGCTACCGGGGGTCGTCGCCGGCTGCATGTTGACCTTCCTGCCGGGACTGGGCATGTTCTATGTCGCCGATCTGCTCGGCGGAGCCAGGACGCTGCTGGTCGGCAACCTGATCCGCGACCAGTTCCTGTCGGCCCGCGACTGGCCGTTCGGTGCGGCGGCCAGTGTCCTGTTGACCGGCCTGATGGGACTCCTGCTGTGGGCCTATTACCTCAGTTCGCGCCGCGCCAGCCGGGGAGCGCTGCCGTGAGCGCGCGCAACACCGCCCGGATCGCTTATCTGATTCTGATTTACGGCTTTCTGTATCTGCCGATCCTGGTGCTGATCGTCTATTCCTTCAACGATTCCAAATACTCGCTGGAATGGCAAGGCATGACCTGGGCGTGGTACCAGAATCTGTTCGACGATCCCGATCTGTTGCAGGTCGCGCTCAATTCGGCGCTCGTCGCCACGCTGTCGGCGACCGTGGCGACCGGGATCGGTGCACTGGCGGCGGTGGCGTTGTACCGCTACGATTTTTTTGGCAAGTCGCTGCTTCAAGGTCTGATCTTCGTGCTCATGATGACGCCGGACATCGTCATGGGCATCGCATTGTTGATCCTGTTCGCCAGCCTGAGCCTGCCGCTGGGGTTCTGGACCCTGCTGCTGGCGCACATTACCTTCAACATCCCGTTTGTGGTGGTGACCGTGTTCAGTCGCATCAGCGGCTTCGACCGGCATCTGATCGAGGCCGCCAAGGATCTGGGCGCCACCGAGTTCCAGACCGTCCGCCGAGTCATCCTGCCGCTGCTCGTGCCGGCGGTGGGAGCCGGCTGGCTGTTGAGCTTTACCCTGTCCATGGATGATGTCATGGTCAGCTTCTTCGTCACGGGTCCGACTTTTGAAATCCTGCCGCTGAAAATCTATTCGATGGTACGGCTCGGGGTAACGCCGGAAATCAACGCCCTGTGCACGATCATGCTCGGTGTGACCTTAATCCTGATCCTGATCGCGCAACTGCTGCTGCGCGAGAAACCCTGACGGCCCATCCTGCGCGGCGCCGGCGGTTGGAGTAAAATGGCATTCGTTCGCTCCACTCTTGCCCTGCTGCCCTCGAGATCACGCACATGTTCCGCCGTTTTCTGACGACCACCGCCGTCGCTCTGCTGGTCGGTTGTGCATCGACCCAGGAAATCCAGGGCGATGATACCGACGCGCTGGAGAGCTATAACCGCGCCATGTTTGCGTTCAACGACGCAGTGGACAAAGCGGTCTTCAAGCCGGTCGCCAAGGTCTATCGGAGGGTCCTCCCCGAACCGGTGACCACCAGCGTCGGCAACTTCTTCAGCAACCTGAACGATGTGGTGGTGCTCGTGAACAGTCTGCTGCAGTTCAAGCTGCATCAGGCGGCAATGAACAGCAGCCGGATCGTGTTCAACACCACCTTCGGCGTGGCCGGCCTGTTCGATGTCGCCACCCGGATGGAACTGCCCAAGCAACGCGAGGATTTCGGCCAGACCCTGGGCTACTGGGGATTCGGCGAGGGTCCTTATCTGGTGCTGCCGTTCCTGGGACCGAGCACGGCGCGCGACAGCGTTGGTTTGATCGGTGATTTCTTTACCAATCCCATCACGTGGGCGACGGATTCCAACGCGGTGGCCTGGGGCCTGTGGGGGTTGGATTTGGTCAATCGGCGCTCCGAATTGCTGCGCATCGAGCGGGCCCTGGCCGACGAACAGATCGATCCCTATTCCTTCCAGCGCGGCGCCTATTTGCAGCAGCGACGCAATCTGGTCTACGACGGCAATCCGCCCAAGCCCAAATTCGATTTCGACGCCGAACCGACTCAGCCGAAGCCATGACCGAGCCTGGGGTCACGCCGACCGTATTCGACACCCTGCCGACGGCCGAGATCGCTTGCGGCTGGCCGCGAGTGGAAGGCATCGCCTGCGTGCTGGCCGATCGCTCACTGCTGCCACTGGACCTCGTCGCCGACAGCATCGAACTCCGGGTTCCGGCCTCGCAACTGGAACAGGCGCGAGCCGTGCTGGAGCGGGATTATTCCGGGAAGCTCGGGTTCGAATCATGAACCGGCAGGCGCTGTTGACCGGCCTGTTGCGCCTGACCGCCCGGCTATCGCTGCCGGTCGCGCACGCCATCGGCGCGGCGCTGGGCTGGCTGCTGTGGCGGACTCCCAACCCGGTGCGCAGGATTGCCGCCCGCAATCTGGCCCTGGGGTTTCCCGAACTGGCGGAGGCCGACCGCGACCGACTGCTCCGCGATAACCTGTTGGAAACCGGCAAGCTGTTGCTGGAGTTGGGGCCGCTGTGGCTGTGGCCCGGTGCGCGGGTCCTGGCGCTGGCGCCAGGTTCGGTGACGGGCGAGGAGGCGCTGGCGACTGCCGCGCGACAACAACGAGGGGCGATCCTGCTCACGCCGCATCTGGGCGCCTGGGAAATGGCCGGCCTGTACTATTCCAGCCGCCATCCGCTAACCATCCTCTACCGTCCCAGCCGGTTGGGCCTGGACGAACTCAGCGTTCGGGGGCGCGGCCGGCTCGGCGGCAAGGTCGTTGCGACGGATACCCGTGGCGTGCGCACCCTCTTGACCTCCCTGCGCGATGGCGAAATCCTCGGCATCCTTCCCGATCAGGACCCTGGCGACGAGGGCGGTGTGTTCGCGCCATTCTTCGGCATCGCCGCCAACACGATGACCCTCGTGTCTCGGCTGGCGCTGAAAACCGGGGTCCCGGTGTTCCTGACCTGGGCCGAGCGCCTGCCCCGGGGGCGCGGTTATGCGCTCCATCTGCGAGCCTTGCCGGAAGTGACCGCCGCCGCGTCGCTGGAGCAATCGATCGCGGCCTTGAACCGGGGCGTGGAAGCGGCGATCCGTTCCTTGCCCGCGCAATACCTCTGGGCCTACAAACGCTTCAAGACGCGCCCGCCGGGCGAAGCTAAACTGTATTGAACCATCATCACCGTGAGGAATTGATATGAACTTCAGGTTCGCCTGGCCCTGTGCTTTCCTGTTCGCCGCCAGTTTGACGCAAGCCGCCGATCCGCCCATCACGATCAGCACCGGCAAAAGCGGCGGTGGTTATAACACCATCGGCGAGCGGCTGAAAAGCGTGCTGGCCGAGCAGGATCAGCCGGCCCAGGTGCTGACCAGCGCCGGTTCGATCGAAAATCTCACCCGGCTCGACGATCCCAAGAGTCCGGTCAGCGTGGGGCTGACCCAGGCCGACGCTCTGAAGTATTACCTCAAGGATCATCCCGGCTTCGTGGACCAGTTCATCAACCTGGGCGAGATCGGCAAGGAATGCGTGTTCATCATCACCGGCAAGGACAGCGACATTCGCAGCGACAGCGACTTGCAGGAAAAGGGCAAGAACCACCTGATCGCGGTACAGTCCCCGAACAGCGGGGTGGCGGTGACCTGGGAATACATGACCGTGCTCGAGCCGGCCTTCAAGAACACCGCCCCGGCCTTCGTCGATGGCGCCGAGGCCTTGTTGCAGATCAAGAGCAGCGGCAAGGGCAGCAAGATTCAGGCGGCGATGGTGGTGCAGAAGCCGATGGCCAAGTCCACCGAGATGCAGGTGGTGCTGGAAAATCCCAAGGATTTCCGGCTGGTGCCGGTCAAGGACTGGGATTTGAACGACAAGTTGCCCGACGGCAGCGCGGTGTACACTTTCGAGAACGTGACCGTGGCTGAGAAGAAATGGGGCTTCGACACCGCGGTGGACACGATTTGCACCCGTGGCTTGATACTCGCTAACAAGAACAAGTTGACCACCGACCAGCGCACCCGGCTGTCCAAGATCATGCTGCTGGCCGCCAGCCGGGTGGTGGGGGAAGCTGGCAAGTAGAAGCGAATCCGGTCAACCGGGCTGGAAACGGTAACTCATCGGTTAGGTCTGGGCCAAGGCTTCAGATAGTTTGCCCTCGAGCAGCGCCTCAATCCGGCCCAGCAGCGCCACCAGCGCCCCGCGATGCCGCTCCACCACCGCCCGGCCCCGTTGGCCGGCCTGTTGACGCAACGCTGGATCGGCCAGCAGCCGGTTCAGCGTCGCCGCCAGTTCCGCTGCGCCAGCGACCCGCCAGGCCGCTTCCGCCTCCAGCAGCCGTTCGCCCGCCTCGGTGAAGTTGAACATGTGCGGTCCGAACAGCACCGGCAACCCCAGCAGCGCCGGTTCCAGCACGTTGTGGCCGCCAGTGGGAACCAGGCTGCCACCGACGAAAGCGAGATCGGCGGCAACGTAGAACCGCAACAGTTCGCCCATGCTGTCGCCGAGAAAGACAGCGGTTTCCGGCGCGCAGGGGCGCCGTTCGCCGCGCCGAACCACGCTGAAACCTCGCTGCCGGCACAACGCCGCCACCCCGTCAAAGCGTTCGGGATGGCGCGGCACGAGGAGCAACAACAGTTCCGGCCAACGGGCGCGGAGGCGGGCGAAGGCGTCCAGAATCTGTTCGTCCTCGCCGGCGTGGGTGCTGGCGGCAATCCAGACCGGACGATCCTCCCCTAGCAGTTCCCGCCGCAGTTGCCTTCCCTGCTTCGCCAGATCGTCCGGCAACGCCAGGTCATATTTGAGGTTGCCGGTCACTTGGATCCTGGGCGCACCCAAGATGCGGAAGCGTTCGGCGTCAGCCTCGGCTTGGGCCGCGATCAGGGTAATGTCGCGCAACATCGCCGCCGTCAGTCCGCCGATCCGGCCATAGCCGCGCGCCGAGCGTTCCGACAGCCGGGCGTTGGCGATCAGGGTCGGAATACCGGCGACCGCGCACTGCCGCAGCAGATTCGGCCACAACTCGGTTTCCATGATCACCGCCAGCCTGGGCCGGGTTTGCCGCAGGAACCGCGCTACCGCACCCGGCAAGTCGTAAGGCGCGTAGAGATGATGAACCCGCTCGCCCAGCGCCTCGCGCACCTGATGGGAACCGGTCAGGGTGGTGGTGGTCACCAGCAACGGCAAATCGGGATAACGATCCAGCAGGGCGCGGATCAGCGGCAGGGCGGCGCGAGTTTCCCCCACCGAGACAGCGTGAACCCACAGGCAACCGGCAGGCACGGACGGAATGAACCCGAGCCGCTCGCGCCAGCGCCGGCGGTGTCCCGGGTCCTGCCGCCCGCGCCAGTACAAGCGCAGCAGCGCCAGCGGCAGGATCAGGTACAGCAGGCCGGTATACAGCAAGCGCAGGATTCGGCCCCGTCCATCCGTGATGTCGCTCATGCCGAACCCGACAGTTCCTGATTCCACATCAGGGTCGCGCCGACCACCGCCGCCGGCATCGCCAGGAAGTTCAGCACCGGGATCAGGGTGAGCAGCAGGGTCATGCCGCCAAAGCCCAGCGTCAGCAACCCGTGCTGGCGCAGCAACCGACGCTGGTCCCGGAAATTCAGCCCACGATTGCTCAGCGGATAGTCCGCGTACTCCAGCGCCAGCATCCAGGACGTGAAAGCCACCCATAGCACCGGCGCGGCCACGTTGGCCCCTGGCACGAACGACACTATCACTATCGGAATGGCCCAGCCGATGAAGTACAACAGTTTGCGCAGTTCGGTCAGCGGACTGAACAACAGATCCCGCCAAGACGATTCGCCGGGCGGTAGCGGAACGCGGCCGTTGGGATGGATCATCTTTTCGACCCGCTCGGCCAGCAGGCCGTTGAACGGCGCGGCAATCGCGTTGGCGACCAGGGAAAAGGCATAAAAGATCACCACCAGCACGGTCAGGACGAACAGCACCCACAACAGCCAGTGCAACCAGGTCAACCAACTCGGCAACCAACTTTGCACCACCTGATCGAGGCGCTGCAACTGACTCACGCCCCACCAGATTCCGCCACCAAACAACAGGGTGTTGATCAGTAGCGGAATCGCCACGAAGCTGCGCAGGCCTGCTTTGGGCAGCCAGCGCAAACCGGTCAGCACGTAGCCCGCGCCCCGGGTGAAAGAGTTGCTCATGATTCAAGACATCCTCGTGGAGAAAATCGGCATTCGTTTCAAAATGCGGCAATCTACGTTACTATTTTTGGACTTTAAAGCCAGACGCCGCCGAGGTCGGTCGGCGTTATTAAAAAAATCACCACCGCGGCTCTGGTCGCCAATCTGACAGATTTTAACCACCGCATGTCCACCATTGTCATCTCCAGTTCCGGGACCGGATTCCGATCGCAGCCCCGGAGCATCCTCAGCCACCCTGGCTTCATCGCTAACAACCAAGGAGCACACGCATGAAAGCACCCGTTCGCGTCGTCATCACCGGCGCCGCCGGCAATATCGGCTATGCCATGGCCTTCCGGATCGCCTCGGGCAGCATGTTGGGTCCCGATCAGCCGGTGATCCTGCAACTGCTGGAAATCACCCCGGCGCTCCAGGCGCTGCAGGGCGTGGTGATGGAACTCAACGACTGCGCGTTCCCGCTGCTGGCCGGCGTGGTCCCCACCGACAAGCTGGAAGTAGCGTTCAAGGACGCCAACTTCGCCATGCTGGTCGGCGCCCGCCCGCGCGGCCCTGGCATGGAGCGCAAGGATCTGCTGACCGCCAACGGCGCCATCTTCGGGCCGCAGGGCCGGGCCATCAACGACCACGCCGCCGATGACATCCGGGTGTTGGTAGTCGGTAACCCCGCCAACACCAACTCGTTGATCGCCGCCTGCAACGCCCCGGATCGGGACCGCCGCCGGTTCCATGCCATGACCCGGCTGGATCACAACCGCGCCCTGAGCCAGTTGGCCGAGAAGACCGGCGCCCACGTCAACGACATCAGGAAGATGACCATCTGGGGCAACCACTCCTCGACCCAGTATCCCGACATCAGCCAGTGCACCGTCAAGGGTCAGGCGGCGACCAAGCTGGTCGAGCAGAACTGGTATCGCAACACCTTCATCCCCGACGTGCAGCAGCGCGGCGCCGCGATCATCAAGGCGCGGGGCGCCTCCTCCGCCGCTTCCGCCGCCTCCTCGGCGATTGACCACATGCGCGACTGGGCGCTGGGCACCCCGGACGGCGACTGGGTCAGTATGTCCATTCCGTCCGACGGCTCCTATGGCGTCGGCGAAGGCGTGATCTATTCTTATCCGTGCGTCTGCAAGAACGGCGACTACCAGATCGTGCAGGGTCTGCCGGTCGATGAGTTCAGCCGCGAAAAGATGCAGGCTACCGAGCAGGAACTGCGCGAAGAACGCGCCAGCATCGAAGATTTGCTGAAGGTCAAGTAAGAGCCTGACCGCCGCTCCCCTGGCCATCCGGGGGCGGCGGGCAAGAAATTTCCGAGTAACCGACTACACTTCAAAATACGCTGGCAACCATAGAATGCCGCGATTTTAAACCGCCAAACTGGAGGAACCTCGCACATGAGCAGTCATGAAGAATTCCATCGCCGTTCCATCGAAGACCCGGAAGGTTTTTGGGGTGAACAGGCCAAGATGATCGACTGGCACAAACCGCCGCAGAAGGCTCTGGAATACTCCAAGCCGCCGTTTAGCAAGTGGTTTGTCGGAGGCGAGACCAACCTTTGCCATAACGCCGTGGACCGGCACTTGGCCACCCGCGCCGACCAGCCCGCGCTCGTTTACATCTCCACCGAGGTCAACGAGACCAAGTCCTACAGCTACGCGGAACTCCACCGCGAAGTCAACCGCTTCGCCGGTGTGCTGCAATCGCTGGGCGTCCAGAAAGGCGACCGGGTCATTATCTACATGCCGATGATCGCCGAAGCCGCCTTCGCCATGCTGGCCTGCGTCCGGTTGGGGGCGATTCACTCGGTCGTGTTCGGTGGATTCGCATCCGCCAACCTGGCGGTGCGCATCGACGACGCCAAGCCCAAGCTGATGATCACCGCCGACGCCGGCATGCGCGGCGGCAAGGCGGTGCCCTACAAGCACCTGGTGGACGAATCCCTGCGCCTGGCCAAGTTCCCGCCGGAGAAGGTGCTGATCGTCAATCGTGGACTCGACAAGGCGATGGCGATCACCGAAGGCCGCGATCTGGATTACGCTACTTTGCGCGCCCAGCACCTGGACGCCCAAGTGCCCGTGGTCTGGCTGGAATCCAGCGAGCCCAGCTACATTCTCTATACCTCCGGCACGACCGGCATTCCCAAGGGCGTGCAGCGCGACACCGGCGGCTACACGGTGGCGCTGGCCGCGACCATGAAGTATCTGTACAACACCAACCCTGGCGAGGCCATGTTCACCACCTCCGACATCGGCTGGGTGGTGGGCCACTCGTACATCGTCTACGGCCCCTTGATCTATGGGGTGACGACGATCATGTACGAAGGCCTGCCGACCAATCCCGATCCGGGCATCTGGTGGAAGATCGTACAGGATTACAAATGCACGGCCATGTTCTCCTCGCCAACGGCGGTGCGGGTGCTGAAGTCGCAAGATCCCAAGTACATGAAGATGTACGATCTGTCCTCGCTGCGCACCCTGTTCCTGGCCGGCGAGCCGCTGGACGAACCGACCTCCCGCTGGATTACCGAAGGCTTGGCCCGCCCGGTGCTGGACCATTACTGGCAGACCGAAACCGGCTGGGCGATGCTGACCTACCTGCCGGGTCTGGATCTGAAGCCCAATCGCTTCGGTTCGCCCGGCCTTCCCAACTTCGGTTACAACATCAA